>CAZCUL010000197.1:0-3835 GCA_964501475.1 uncultured Verrucomicrobiota bacterium
TAACCTGAGCCGGGCAGTCCAGTGGTTGAATGTCAGTTACAGCGTCTGGTTCAATCGCCGGCGCAGCCGCAGCGAGTTACCCCAAGAGGGATCGGTTCTTAGTATTGGCAACTCCGCTGGAGGCGCGGAGTGATTCTCTGCTGCTGGCGGCCGTGTTGCGGATTGTCTGGAATGCGTTCAAATTCGGAAGAATACCTGTAGCAGCGAAGCTCGATAGCGCAAACAGCTTCTGCAAGTCCTTTCAAGCCATCCAAACTGGCGCGAACCCGCGCTTCCCGCTAACATGACGGCGTCATTAAAATATCCGGCCCTGGCATGACCTACATCGAACTTCATGCGCGCAGTGCGTTCAGTTTTTTGCGGGGCGCCTCTTTTCCCGAGCAGTTCGCGGAGACGGCGGCGCAGTTGAATCTGCCGGCCCTGGCGGTTTGCGATCGCGATGGGGTTTATGGCGCGCCGCGCTTTTTCGCGTCCGCCCGGGAACAGGGCATTCGGCCCATCATCGGCGCTGAATTGACACTGGAGGATGGCGCGGTTCTGCCGGTGCTGGTCGAAACCCGCGCAGGTTATCAGAACCTTTGCCGCCTGCTCACCCGCGCCCATCTGCGCTCTTCCAAGGGGGAAAGCAAAGTCGGTTGGGACGAGCTTTCGGAGTTTGCTCAAGGTCTCGTGGCTTTGACCGGCGATGCGGAAGGAGCGCTCCGCCCCGCCTTGGCGAAGGACGATTTCGCGCGAGCCGAAAAGACGGTGCGGCGGTTGAAGAACGCTTTTGGCCGCCGAAATGTTTTCGTCGAAATTCAGCGACAGCATTTGCGCGGCGAAGACCGCATCAATTGCCACCTCGTTTCCCTGGCGTCGGCTCAGGGATTGCCTTTGCTGGCCACGAACGGGGTTTGCTACGCGCGCCCGTATGGCCGGCAGGTGCTCGATGTTTTCACCTGCATTCGCAATCATACCCACCTCGACGCCGCCGGGACGTTGCTGGCCCAAAACAACGAACGTTATCTCAAAGATGCCAAAACCATGGCGGGCCTCTTTGCGGACCTGCCCGAAGCCATCGTCAACACCGTGCGTCTGGCGGAGCGGCTCCAATTTTCGCTCGACAATCTCGGATATGAATTTCCGCGTTATCCCGTGCCTGAAGGCGAGACGATGGATGGGTTTCTGCGCCAGCAAACCTTTGCCGGCGCGCGCCGGCGTTACGGCGAACTTTCGCCGCGGGTCCGCCAGCAGCTCGATCACGAGCTGGCCGTCATCGAGAAGCTTGGGTTTGCCGGCTATTTTTTGATCGTCTGGGACATCGTCAACTTCTGCCGCGAAAGCGACATCATGGTTCAAGGTCGCGGCAGCGCGGCGAACAGCGCGGTCTGTTTCAGCCTCGGCATCACCGCGGTCGATCCGGTGGGAAGCAACCTGCTCTTCGAACGCTTCCTCAGCGAAGGCCGCAAAGGCTGGCCGGACATCGACCTGGACCTGCCCAGTGGCGACCGGCGGGAACGAGTCATTCAAGAGGTCTATCAGCGTTACGGAAAACGGGGCGCAGCCATGACGGCCAATGTCATCACTTACCGCGGACGCAGCGCAGCGCGCGAGATTGGCAAGGCGCTGAATCTTCCGCCCGATGTGCTCGGCCGCTTTTCGAATCTGTTTGCCAATGGCGATTTTCCGCACACGCTGGATTTGCAGGCGCAGATGCAACAGGCCGGCCTGCCGCAGGAACATCCCCGCTCGCAACCCTTCGCCAGGCTTTATCAGGCCATTTACGGTTTGCCGCGGCATCTCGGGCAGCATTCGGGCGGCATGATCATCTGCCAGGGCCAGCTCGATTCGGTGGTCCCGCTTGAAAACGCCTCCATGCCGGGACGGGTCGTCGCCCAATGGGACAAGGACGATTGCGAGAATCTCGGCATCATCAAGGTGGACCTGCTCGGGCTGGGCATGATGTCTGTGCTCCAGGACGCCATCGAACTGACCCATCGCCGTGGCCATCCGGTGGACCTGGCCGGAATTCCCAAGGATGATCGGACCACATTCGAGATGATGCAAAAGGCCGACACCATTGGGGTGTTTCAGATCGAAAGCCGCGCGCAAATGGCGACCTTGCCGCGGATGAAGCCCGAGAATTTTTACGATGTGGTCATCGAGGTGGCCATCATTCGTCCCGGCCCGATTCAGGGAGACATGGTGCATCCCTATTTGGCGCGGCGGGCGGGGAAGGAGGAGGTCACTTTTTTTGACGAACGGCTGCGGCCGGTGCTGGAGCGAACGCTGGGCGTGCCATTGTTTCAGGAACAGCTTTTGAAGATTGCCATGGTCATGGCCGATTTCAGCGGCAACGAAGCTGAGGAATTGCGCCGGGCGATGACCTTTCATCGCTCGCTCGAACGCATGGAAAAGGTCGCCGCCAAACTCCGCGAGGGCATGGCCAAAAAGGGCGTCTTGCCCGAAGTGGCCGAGAAGATCATTCAAGCGATCAGTTCCTTCGCGCTTTACGGCTTTCCAGAATCGCACGCCATCAGTTTTGCCATTCTGGCTTACGGCAGCGCCTATCTGAAAGTGCATTGCCCGGCCGAGTTTTATGCCAGCCTGCTGAACAATCAGCCCATGGGCTTTTACGCGCCGGCCACGATCGTGAAGGACGCGCGCCGGCATGGACTGCGCATCCGGCCGGTCTGCATCGAGAAGTCGGACTGGCTTTGCACGATTGAAGAGGACAATTCGGTGCGGTTGGGCTTCTGCGTGGTTCAGGGGCTGCATCAGGACCACGCCAGCGCGGCTCTCGAAGAGCGCAGCAGCCGGCCGTTTTCCAGCATCACAGACCTGAAACGGCGCACATCGCTGAACAAGGAAGAACTCCGGACGCTGGCTGAGATTGGCGCGTTGAATGCCCTGGCAACGCATCGGCGCGATGCGCTCTGGCAGGTGGAGAAGCAGCTTTGGGCTGATGATCTGTTCGATCAAAGTGGAAGAGGCGTCCCGCCTGTTCCCGTCGAGCGAAGCGAGGCGAAAGGGGATGAAAGGGAAGACGGAACGGAGCTCGAACCGGACAGGCGGGAGGCCTGTTCTACTTTAGCGGCGAAGCAGGCGGATCAAGCGGGAGAAAAGCGGGGAAATAGAAAGTCTCCGGAGTCGCCTCTTGAGCCTATGACCATGGTCGAGCGGATTCAAGCCGACTACCTTGGCCTCAATCTGACTACCGGTCCGCATCCCATGGCACTGGTCCGGCCGCATCTCCGCGACGTCTGGCGCGCGGCGGACTTGTCCAAAGCGCGGCACGGGCAAATCGTTCGCATTGCTGGAAACGTCATTTGCCGCCAACGCCCCGGCACAGCCAAGGGCTTTGTTTTTATCAGCCTCGAGGACGAAACCGGGGTGTCGAATGCGATTGTTGCGCCGGCGCTGTTTGAAAAGCTGAGGTTGATGATTACCCAGGAACAGTTTCTCCTGATCGAAGGGCGGCTGCAAAACGCCGAAAATGTCGTGACCGTCCAGGCCTGGCGCATTGAACCGTTGCCGCACCAGCAGTTAATTGGCGCACAATCACACGATTTTCATTGAGTGGCGCAGCCGAAGCAGGCGGCGGCTGCCCTGCCCACGCCTGATCAAAAGCGCGAACGTTACGGTCTTATGACCACCGAGCACCGCGAAGCGGTGCCCTGGAGTTTGGACATTTGTTGACCGCCGGGCCTGGGGGAAGGAGGACACTGAAAATTCCGCTCGCCGAGGAGGGTCTTGCGCTACCGTTCCAACCCGAAGGGTTGCCAGAGGGTAGCCGGAGGTCGAAGCAACGCGGAGACCTCCCGGTCTGTGGGGAAACGAGTACGCACCCCAATGG
>CAZCUL010000198.1:0-2912 GCA_964501475.1 uncultured Verrucomicrobiota bacterium
ATTTGGCGATTTGGTGATCTGGTGATCTCCGACTTCCGATTCTCGTCTTTCGTCTCCTGTCTCCTGTCTCCTGTCTCCTGCCTCCTGCCTCCTGCCTCCTGTCTCCTGTCACCTGTCTCCCGACCAGCGTCAAGACATTTCTCCGAAGAGCGTCACGATTGTGCGCAAATCCGCATCGGCGGAGGGGGTTTAGTTTCGCGCAGAGGTGTCGTTTTGAATTTTGTTCGCGGAATTCACGGCGAATTCTCTTGACAAATCGAAGACTTACTGACCACGGAGAATGCTGAGATACGAAGATGGCGAAGAGGCAAGCCCGGCAAGGGCAACGTGGGGGGGAGGGGGCCTATGCGATTGCCAAAGAACGCGGCGGGCGAGTGCGCGGGTCGGGGCGAACATGAGGGGCGCACGACAAACGTCCGTCTTCTGAGTATGGCGCATCAACCGCCGAAATCCACCACCCATGGAGCGTGAGCGTCACGTTTGCGCGCGCGGCCGCAGCGCATGGACGAGTGTCAACGGCCCTGCGTCACCCCCGTGGCACGCACACCACACGACAGCCCGGCCAAACGAGCCCTCCGCGCGAACGGAGCATGTTGGGGCCACAGGGGAGAATAGAGGCCGCGGTGTGCTGATCGAGGTGCCGCAGCCTCCGACGCTCGGATCACGACGGATGACGGAGAGTCATTCATTCAGCTCGAGTTTGCGCAGCAATTCATTCGAGAACGCCGCCCGGAGTTCACTCGTGGCCAGCAGTTTGCGACGAGCGCGAATCCACGCCGCCACGTTCCGGTTGCCAAATCGTTGCCGAACGGACCTTCCATCCAAATTGTTGAATTTTCCCCAATGAAACGTGTGTGGTACACCGGCACATTCCAACGCACGCCAAATGTCACAGTACACGCCTTCCAGTCGATCAGACCGTGGTCCGTCCACCTCCAGGACACACGTATAAGGACTCTGGTTTGTAAACCCGAGGAAGGCCCGTGTAGGTCCCACGAACCGGGCAGCGAACAAGCATGTCGCCTTGCCGCGCCGAATCGCCTCCAAGATGACGCGGGTCGCTCGCTCGAAATCCTTGGGGTGGACCCCGATCGCCGTGGAGGCCGTCTTGCCACGAGTAGTTGTGTCTGTGAATACCTGACCATGGGTGCCGCAGGCACCATTCAACTCCTCGAATTCGATGCTAGCCATGATGCCGGATCCCAAGGCGGAAAGGGAAGGGAAAGCATCATTCATCGCTGCAAAGATCTCCGGAAGTCCGTCGCCTGCCTGGATCTGACCACGTGACGGCAAACCTGAACGCACGTTCGAGGCGTCACATTTGCACAACTTGTACATGGCTCGAACATAGGCATGTCCCTCCGAATCGAACGGGTCAATCAGCATGTCAAAGTGATATGGGAATCGCGGAGTCTGATCCGGGAGGTCCGAGTCTTTGAACGCACTGTGCAAGAATGCATCGCTCAGTCCCCTATCTAGAGTCTGCCCCGTCGCCCAAAGTTCAGGCTCGATACAAGTCTTTTTCCAATACACCTGGAGCTTGTAGAGGTCTTCTATCTCGATGACAACGCCATGAATGATTCCGAACGATCCGAGACTGACCAATGCTGCCCGAAACACCTCCTCGTTATCTTCAAGAGTCGCGTTCAGCATGCCCGGCAGGCTATCTTGGACGATGCGATTCGATTTCGGTTCGATCCAAATCGATGCATTGGGTGACACGATCACATGCAATGCACGAACCATCTCGGGCATGGCGCCGAACCTGTAGGCTGACCCGTGAGTGCCCGTCGATAGCGCGCCGGCGATTGTCTGGCCATTGCTTGCGCCTGACGTGCTGAGCGACTTGCGCCGCGACTCCAATTGCCTGTTCAAGTCGGCGATCGACGTTCCGCATTGGACGAACAGCAGATTCTCGGGCCTGATTCGGCAGTCGTCGTGCATTCGCCTAGCCGGAATCTGAAAGCGGTAATTGAGTGGCTTTGTGTTGAGGAGTGTTCCGCTCGCAGCCGCCACAGGCATCCACGACCAGGCACCGCCAAATGCGCGGAGTTGCTCGCCGCGATCCAAAGAATCTTGAATCAGTCGCTGTATGCATTTGGTTGTATGATTGTAATTCTCAACAGTTGAGTGTCCTGGCTCGCCGTTCCAAATGTCGAGCACCCGACGAACACTCTGCGTGACACTCTCGTGCCAATTGGTCCACAAAGTCGTTCCTGTGTCGCGAATCATCGCGCTACCGCTAGCCATCGTCGTCACAATCTCCGTCGCCACTCCGTACCGCGTCGATGATTGAATCCGAACCACCGACCGATCCTCGCAGCTCTTCTGACGCCTTTGAGATGGGAATACCTCCCGAGAGCCCGAGCTCGCCAACACCGGGGTCTGCCGGCGAGCACCTCCACTCAAGTTCCTTAGGAGACACCGCACCCAGGGTGACAACGCTCAGCAAATCAAACAGCAGATTGCTATGCACGACGACTTCGGCAAAGCCCTGACCGTGGCAATCATCCGCGATCGGCTGTTCGCTGGCGAGCCCCCATCCAAGTGACCAAACAAGTTCCCTGTGTTGCGTCACGCCGACCTGTCCCGGAGCCTGCAGGCGATAGCTATGGCAGCCCGACAAAACAGCAAGACCCAGCAATGACGAAATCGCCTGAGCCTTCTGCACGAGTAAAGTCATTGGATGGCCTCCCGCCCCACGCTCGATTGATATGCCAGCCGCCGTGGGATTGCGATTGCTCTCGGATCGATGCGGTGCATCGTCCCGCCGTGTCCACGAGTCTTGTTCTGCTTCCTGGCGTTCGCTCGTCCTTTGTCATAGTCCGCAAGCTGCATAGGCCGGAGGCAGGCGTGGCGACAAGCGCGGCCGGCAGCGCCTGTTGTCCCAGTGCCGCCTCGCCTCGCGGCCG
>CAZCUL010000199.1:0-7286 GCA_964501475.1 uncultured Verrucomicrobiota bacterium
TTGGCCTCCTGGCGCTCGCGACTTTCCTGGCACCTGAAACGTTTGCGGCCGAAGCGGAGAATTCCGCCAAGGGCGGCGAAGCCACCATCAGCTTCCAGGCAACACTCCCCGGCACCAAAGAAAAGGAGAAGGAGCCCAAGCTCATTTACTCGACGAGCCTGTTCTCGCGCCTCCAGGTCGAGCCTTACAAGGCCACGCAGACCAACGAGGTCGCCATCAAGGTGATCCAGGGCAAGCTCAAGGAGGTGTCTCTGCGCATGGAAGGGCAGGGCGACCTGTTGGAAGTGACGGGAGAGGGCCTGCTGGCATGGGCCGTCCGGCGTGGGACGAACGATCAGCGGTTCCTGGTCTTGCATCCGCAGGACGGTCGAACCAATTGGGCGGTGACAATCAAGAGCGTGGTGACGTTTACCAACCTGCCGTTCCAGTTTGCACCGTTGTCTCTTGTGCCCGAGGACCCGGCTCTCTCCAGCGGCTTTATCCAGATTGCGGCGGCACCAGAACTTGCGGTTGCAGCAACCAATCTTTCCGGGCTGACCCCGGTCGAGGCCGAATTCTTCCCCGGCTACTCAGGTCCAACCAACGCGGCGGGCAAGCCGCTCACCTTTCGCTTCTACGGAACGCCGTATCAATTGTCGCTGCGGCTGGCGGAATCCGATCCCGATCTTCGGCAGGTGCGGTTCCAGGACTTCAAGCTGACGGGACAAATCGAAGGCGACGTTGCTTCCTTCACGCTCACAGGAACAGCCGTGGTCAAGCATCCTGAAGGCGGCCGTTTAGAGGTGCTTTCGGGCATGGTGGCGCTGACCGATTTCACCGAGCGCGAAGGGATGGAATTGTTCCTCGACCAAGGCCGTTATCTGCTCCGATTCGAGCGTGACGGCGCCTTCCCGGTGCAATTGAAGTTCGACGCGCGCGTCCGGGAGGAAAACGGATGGAAGAAGATCGATTTTACTCCGCCGCCAGGGACGTTGCGGCCGGTGGTGTTGCGCGGATTCTTGGACAATACAAAGGTCGAGTTCCCCGGCGCCACCGAGTCTCAGAAGGCGAATGGCGAGTTTACGAGCCATTTGCCTGCGGCAGGGGCGCTTCGGTTGCAATGGCAGGAGGAACGGCCGGCGGAAGAAGGCAAGCTCTTCTTTTCCGTCACCGGCACGTCGCAAATCTCGGTCAGCCCGGGCCTGGCCCGGCAAACGAGCGTCCTGGCCTACAAGATCATGCAAGGCGAATTGCAGACACTGGTGCTGGCTCTCGAAGGGGAAGGCGAGGTCACGCGTGTCCAGGGGGAAGGCATCTTGACCTGGCGCGTCGAAGGCGAGGCTGGCGACCGCCGTCTGGTGGTGCAACTGAACCAGCCGCAAAAGGACGCCTATACGCTGACGGTCCAGACGCAGATGGCGCTGGACGCCTTTCCGCTCAGTTTCAAGCCGCTTCGGCTCATTCCTGAGAATGCGATTCGCTACGGCGGGCACGTTCGTGTTCTGAATGCCGGCGCAGTGCGGCTCCAAGTGTTGAGCGCTCCAGGGTTGGCGCAGATTTCGCCGCAGCAATTCCCGACGTCGGAGATACTCAGCGAAACGCCCCCGCAAACGCAGGCCCAGATATTTGCCTTTCGGTTTTCGGGTCCGGAGTTCGATCTGGAAATCCAGGCTGACAACGTCCTGCCGGAAATCTCCCTTTCGGAGCTGCTCGTTTACCGGTTGGGCGAAACGGAAACAACCATTGAAGCCGAACTGGAGTTGGAAATTCGGGAAGCGCCCCTCCGGGAATTCGAAATCCTTGTGCCGGCGGATTACAGCGTCGCATCCCTCAACGCGCCGAATCTGAGCGATTACAACATGGGCACTGCCGATGCCAACGGCACCGCGAGATTGCGCCTTCAGTTTGGCCAGCCGTTGTCCGGGCGGCAATTGATCCAGTTGCGGCTGACCCGGAGCCATGCCGCGCCGGAGGAAACCTGGACGCTGGTTCCTTTGCGTCCGCAAAAGGTGAAATCGGTGCGGGGCTTTGTCGGGATGGCGGCGGAACCCGGTTTGCGCCTGAGTGAATTACTGACCGAGGGCTTGACGGAAATCGCCACGGCCTTCTTTCCCCGGCAACTGAAGGACCTCCAACTGGCCTATCGTCTGCGTGAAGAGGATTGGACGGCCACGGTGAAGAGTGAGCGCCTGGCTCTGTCGATTCAGGTCGATTCGCTGCAGCTCTTTTCCGTCGGCGAAGGGATCATCTACGGCAGCACAGTCCTCAACTACCTCATTGCCGGGGCGCCGGTGGGCACGTTCCAATTTCAGGTGCCGACGAACTATACGAACATCGAGTTCATCGGGCGCGACGTGCGCAACTGGAAGCAGACGGCCGAGGGTTACGAAGTCTATCTGCACGCGCCGGTCTCGGGTCCTTATTCACTTCTGATCACCTACGATTTTCAATTCAACCCGCGAGGGGCGCAGATCAGTTTCAACGGGATTCAACCTCTGGCGGTGCAATCGGAACAGGGGCATGTGGTGCTGGTGAGCACGTATCAGTTTCAGAGCGAACCGGCGCAGGTTTCACCGGGCTTGATCGCGCTGGAACCGGGGGAGATTCCGACCGAATACCGGCTTCTGTTCGACGCGCCGATCCTGGACGCGTGGCAGTTTACGGCCCGGCCCTTCCAATTGAACGTGAGGCTTACGGCACTGGCCCAGGGAGACACCGTCAATCAGGTGATCGACCGCGCCTCATTTCATACCCATGTGTCTGCGGAAGGCCAGGTGCTGACGGACGTCACCTACCTCCTCAAGAGCAAGGGCCATTCGCACCTCCGCCTGACCGTGCCGCCAAATGTCACGCTTTGGTCGGCCCGGGTGAACGGCGAGAAGGTCGTGCCCGTGATCGATCAGCAGGCCACGCTCATCCCGTTGCCGCGGGAGTTGGGTCCCAACGCGGTCATCCCGATTGAATTGAAGCTGGCGGAGAAATCAAAGGAGGCAACGGAAGTGCGGGTGGCTTTGCCACAGACGGCCGTTCCCTTACTCCTCGCCGATTGGCAGATCACGCCGGACGAGGGTTATCGACTCGAGTTTGACGGCGGCACGGTCCTTCCGGTGCAGACGCCGGGCGACGCCTCCGGATTTGCCTGGCTGGCGGGAATGTTGCGCGGCGATTTTGGCGACGGGCCGCGCGGAATGCTGTTGATCGGAGCAGTGCTGTTCTTAATCGGGACTTTTCTTGGCCGCTGGGCGACGCGCGAAGGAATGTTGCGGTTCAGCGCCCGGAACTCGTTGGGGTTTGGCCTGGGGGCGGTGGCGATTTTCCTTGGTTTTTGGGCGATTGCGTCGCTGGTGGCGTTCGCGGCAGCGCATCCATTGGCGCATACCACCGCGCTTGCGTTCAACCTGCCCGTGCAGGCGCCAGGAAGCGCCTTGAGCGTCAGTTTGCAGAATGAAGAGTTGGGCGGGTTCGGGAGTCTGTGGCTGAAGGCGTGGCCGGTGTATTTCGGGCTGATGGCGTGGGGGTATTTCTGGATTACAAAGAGCGGATGGGCGCGACAACTCGGCATTGTCTTCGGATGGACGCTGGTGGTGTGGGGCTGTCTCCGGGTGCCAAATGGAGCGGCGGCTTTCTTCGGAGTGCTCTGTCTCTTTGCCGTTCTGCACGTCATCGTGCCATTGCTGCGGCGGCAGTGGCAGTTGCCACGGCCGATTCGGCAACCAGCGTCGGGCGAGGCTGCGGCAGCGGGAGGAGCGGCAATGGTGTTGTTATTGGCAACTGCGCTTGGGGGATTTGAAGTGGGGGCGGAGGAAGTCGTCGGTCACAGGATTACGGGCGTTGCTACGGCGATGGAGTGTAGTCGCGCTCCCGTTCCCCTCACCCCGGCCCTCTCCCCCAGGGAGAGGGAGCCTGCTACTCAGCGCGGGAAGGCGGCCAGAAGCATCAGTTCTCTTTCGCAGCGGCATATACTTCTCCCTCTCCCTGGGGGAGAGGGCCGGGGTGAGGGGGGAGGAAGCATGGGAATATCACGAGCGAATCCATTGTCCTTCGCTGCCAAAATTGCCGGCGCCGCTCTATTGGCCGCCCCCGGTTTTGGCCAGCAACGCGCGAAGGACACACCCGTGGTGGTAGAAAGTGTCGTCCAGACTGCCCGCGTCCAGGAGCAGCGCGTTTTTTTCCACGCCCAAATGAAGTGGCGCGCGGTCGAAGGGCAGTCGCTCGACTTCCTGCAGCATCCTGCCGTGCTCAAGAAAATCGATTATTCCACAACCGATCTTCGCCTGGTCCAACAAAGGGCCGGCGGGGAACTCGTCTATCGTTTGACTGCGCAAAGGAGCGGCGAGTTCGAGATTGCTTTCGATTACGAGCTGGGGCTCGCATCGAAGGATGGCCTGCCTGGCTTTCATCTGCCAACGCATCAGGGTCTGGTCAACGAACTGACGTTGCAGCTTGACCGGGCAGACGTCGAAATCGTTTCACCGCAAGTGATCTCCGCCCGTCCGGCGGCTGCCAATGCCACCGGTGAGATCAAAACCGTCTTCAAACTGGTCCTGGCCCCTGAGCGAAACGTTTGGGTTGCCTGGAAGCCGCGCAGCCGCGATACCCGCTCCGAGAAGACGGTCTTCTATGCCGAGCTGGCCCAGCTTTTCATTCCCACCGCCGGAATCATCGAGGGAGTTCACGAGGTGCAGGTGCGGCCCGCGCAGGGGCAGGTCGAGCTGTTGGGTTTTCAGACTCCGGAAGGGCTGACGATTACGGACGTCCAGGCGGAGGCGATGGCGAATTGGAAGTTTGATCCCGACAACCGGCGTTTGCGCGTCCAGTTCGATCCACCGCATGCGAAGCCATTTTCAATCAGGCTTTTTTCGCAGATCACCACTGGTCCGCTCCCGTTCCAGAAGGAAGCGGGACTGATCACAGCGGAAGAGGCGGCCGGGCAGGTGGGTCTGGTGGGAGTGGCGACCGGTTCGGATGTGCAACTGGAGGATTTGGTCACAAGCGGGCTTTCGGCCATCAACCTGGAAGATTTTCCCGCGGCCGTGGTGAACGCGCGCGCCAGTCAGGTCCCTGGCCTGGCCTTGCGCCGGGCTTTTCGGGCCGCGGACGTGGAGGCAAAACTGACGTTATCCGCAGCGGCCGTGCAACCCGACGTGCGGGTGGAATCGCGGCAGACGCTTTCGCTGGGAGAAGATCGGACCGTGCTGGCGGTGAACCTCGAGGCGAGCATTACGCGAGCGGGTGTTTTTCAATTGAGCTTTGTTCTTCCGGCCGGGCTCGATGTGGAGGCGTTGAGCGGGCAGGTCCTTAGCCATTGGACCGAGATTCGAAACGAGGGCGAGCGCACCATCACCATGCATCTCAAGGGCAAGACCGAGGGGCAGCACAGTTTTGCCATCAACCTCGCCGGGCCGGGCGCTCCGGCCGGGCCGGGCTGGGTCGTGCCGCGACTCTCTGTGCGGGAGGCTTCAAAGGAAACCGGTCAACTGGTGGTGGTGCCGGAGCAGGGAATGCGGCTTCATATCGCCAACCGCAGTGGAGTCACGCAACTGGACCCGGCGGCTGCGGGCATTCGACAAAAGGGCGTGCTTGCCTTCCGGCTGCTGCAGTCCGATTGGCAGCTCAGTTTCGACGTCGAAAAGGTGGACCCCTGGATTCAGGTCATGAGTTTGCAGAATGTGACCGTTCACGAGGGCCAGGCCAAGGTGGTGGCCACAGTCGATTACGAGATTGAAAACGCGGGGTTGAAATCGTTCTTCATTCATCTGCCGGCCGACGCGGAAGCGGTCCGCTTCACCGGGGACCAGGTGGCCGATGCGGTCAAAGCCGCGCAACCGGCCGGTGACCTGGTCGAGTGGGAAGTGAAGCTGCACCGGCGGATCATTGGCAACTACCGGTTGCAGGCAAGCTACCAGTGGCCGCTCACGAATCAGACCGGCTCCGCAACCGTGCATGGCGTGCAGGTCAAACAGGTGAATCTGCAGCGCGCCTATTTGACCTTGCGAACGGGGGGGCGCTTGCAAGTAAACATTCCGCGCCTGCCGGCGGCCTTGCAGCCCGTCGATTGGCGTTCCATTCCTGCAAGCTTGCGCGCGGGCGCGGCGGCCACGGAAGGGAACTTTACCTTCCGCGCGGTCGAACCCGAGTTTCAACTGACATTGGGTGTCGTCCGGCACGATGCGGCCAGACTGCTGCCGGCGCGGGTCGAACGAAGCGAATTGACCAGCACCCTTTCCAGCAGCGGCGAGGTGCTGACCGAGGTGCGGATGTCGCTGCAACCGGGGGATAAGAGGACCTTGCGGTTGAAACTGCCGGCCACAGCCCGTTTCTGGTTTGCCTTCGTGAACGACGCCGGTGTCTGGCCCTGGCAGGAAGGCGACCAGATTCTTATTCCGCTCGAGCAGCATTCGAAGCCCAACCAGCCCGCGGTGATCGAGTTTCTTTATTCTCTTCCGCCTCGTTCGGCAAAGGGCCGGGTCGGTGACTTTGATCTGGTGGCGCCGGAATTTGATTTGCCCCTCGAGAACATTACCTGGAACGTCTATTTGCCGCCGAACCGGGAACTGGACGATTGGGAAGGCGACCTTCAGCTTCAGGAAGAGTCCAGCGAACCGGTGCCGTCGCGGCTCGATTTGCAGGCTTACCTGCAACGCGAGTCAACGGCGCGCCAGGAACAGACGCGCGAGGCGGAAACGATGCTGCAATTGGGAAACCAGTTTCTGGCCGAGGGCCAGCAACAGGAGGCTCGCGAAGCATTTCGCTCCGCCTGGAGCCTTTCCCAGCACGACGACGCCTTCAACGAGGACGCCCGCGTGCAACTGCACAATCTGAAGATGCAACAGGCTCTGGTCGGCTTGAACTATCGCCGCAACGCGGCTTTCCAGGAAGGCATGGCTGGCGCAGCCGAGCCGGCCGCCGAGGAAACCCTGAAACTTCTGCGCGGAGATCAGGCGCCGCAATACACGCAGCAACAGGTCAAAGACGCGCTGGAAAAGAACACCGCCGAGGACAACTCGGCGTTGCTGCGCGTGGCTGAACAGATCATCAAACAACAGGATGCCGCCCAAGTGGCGCCGGAAGCGATCCGAGCCACTTTGCCCGAGCAAGGCAGCCGCGTGACCTTTACGCGCAGCTTGCTCGTGGATACCGGCGTGCCGCTGCGGCTGGAACTGGAGACAGATCACGTGGGCGAGCGGTCCTTGACGACCCGGTTCGGGATGTTGAGCGGATGTTTTCTGGGACTGTTGCTCTTTGGTTTTGCAGCGCGAGGGAAACATGGCCAGGGATGAATTGATGGGACACTCCAAGACGCTTCG
>CAZCUL010000200.1:0-16261 GCA_964501475.1 uncultured Verrucomicrobiota bacterium
TGTACTCCTGACGGCAGACTGACCAGCCCGGCGGCCGCCAATCCTAACGTCCATTTATTCACTTTCATCTCTCAGTTCCTCCGCGAGTTGTTGATTCGTTTTGCTGCGCTTAACGGGTAAATCCGGTTTACCCCGCGCACCAAAACCGGTGCATTTGCGGGCGAAGTTAGGGAAATCCCATGGGGTTGACAACAGTTTTTTTCGGGCTTCTCCGCGCCTGACCGCGCCAGACTTCCTAGGCGGGACCACCCAATTTGTGGCGCAACGGCCAGAGTTCCTGCGGGCGAAAGATGCCCAATGGCGTGATAATGCCCGAAACCAGGTCTGGCGGGGTGACATCGAAACCTGGATTGCGGGCCCGGCTTTTCGGATTGGCCACCCGCACGTATTGTCTGCGGCCCGATACGCTCGATCCCCATGCTCCCAACACTTCCTCTTCGTCCCTTTCCTCGATTGGTATATCCTTGCCGGAGTTGGTGTTCCAATCGATTGTCGAAAGCGGAACAGCCACATAAAAGGGGACGCTATGCCGGCGTGCCAGCACCGCCTTGCTGTAGGTCCCAATCTTGTTCGCCACATCGCCTGCACGGCCCAAGGTCCGGTCACTGCCCACAATCACCAGATCGATCTCGTCCCGCTGAAACAGATGGCCGGCCGCATTGTCCGCAATCACTTGATGGGAAATGCCCTGCTGGGCCAATTCCCAGGCGGTCAACGTCGCCCCCTGGCACCGGGGCCGCGTTTCGTCGCAAAACACATGAAATTTTCGTCCGGCAGCCTGGGCGGCGTACATCGGCGCAGTCGCGCTGCCCACGTCCACAAAGGCCAGCCAGCCGGCATTGCAGTGCGTCAGGATTCTGGTTCCTTCCTTGATCAGCGGCGCGCCGTGCCGGCCGATCGCCTCGCAATGCTCGACATCTTCGTCCGCAAACTGCTCAGCGGCCGTCAAGGCAAGGTCCTGCTGATGCTCGACCGTTGCTCCGGCGCGCATCCGCTTCAGAAGTTGATCCATGGCGTTGACGGGATCGATGGCCGTGGGGCGCGCGCTTTTAAGTTCTGCGTACACTTTTTGCACGTGCGCCACAAACCGCTCGAGGTTTCTTCCGCGAAACGCCCGCGCACCCTGCGCCAGACCGTAAGCGGCAGTGGCACCAATCGCCCCGGCGCCTCGCACCACCATGTCCTTTATGGCTCGCGCTGTAGCGCGGTAATCCCGCGTCGTTACAATCTTAAACCGATGCGGAAGCAGCCGCTGTTCGATCAGGCGAACGGAATTTGTGCGGGCATCGAATTCGACGGTGCGATAGGCGCGCTTGCGGCCGTTAACGGTGACGTTCATGACGTCAGCCTACCGGGTGCGGGATGAAATGGGAAGCCGTCGGTCGCGCGAAGTCGCGCGAAGCCTGCGAATCATGGTCGAAGCCTGTTCACACTTTCACCCCTTCATGCTTCACGACATTATCTGATGCGGTCGCATCATTTATTGTCGCGACCGGTGGAAAGAGGGCAGGGGAATTCCGGGCTATTTGGCCAGGGCGGGATTCTCCATGAAGGCGTAGCAGAGCAGGTGGCAAATGCCCATCTGGGCGTCTTCGGCGCGGCCGTAGTGGATGTCTTTAATGACGATCGTTTGGTCGGCAATCTCCGCCAGTTTCCCTCCTTTGCCGCCAACCAGCGCGGCAGTGAAGAGGCCGTTTTCTTTCGCCCATTCCACGCCGCGGACCACGTTGGGCGAACTGCCGCTGACGCTCATCACCAAGACGATGTCCCCAGCCCGGCCGTAGTTCATCAATTGCCGGGCAAAGATTTCTTCGTAGGAGTAATCATTGGCGAGGGCGGTCATCCAACTGATGTTGTCGTTCAGCGACATGACGCGGAAACGCTTCCCGATTTTGTCCGAAGAACCCTTGCCAAGGTCGGTGGCAAAATGGGATGCGTTCGAAGCGCTGCCCCCATTGCCAAAGACAAAAATCTGCCGGTCCTCTTTCAGAGCGGTCCGGAGCTTCTCGATAAGGGCGGCGACGGCATCGAGCGGAATGGAATCCAGGGCGGCCTTTTGAGCTTCGATGTAATGGGCGATCCAGTTTTTCATCTCATTAAACTATTGCAGCGATTTCTGTGCGCCGGTAGCGGAATCTAGCGCCGTGCGAAGGGCAGCTCCCGCGCTGCCAACAGGCAGCCGACCGGCACGGAATCTTCGCCCAGACCGGCCAAACGCACCGACGGCCCGGGCCGAAAGACTTCCATGAGCATCCTGGGAAGCAAATCGCTTACCGCCCGCCGCAACGGTTCACCCAACAGCGAGAGTCCGCCACCCAGAACGATCGCCTCCGGATGCATCAAATGGGTCACATGAGAAAGGCCGAAAGCCAGATGTTCGGCCGCCTCGCGCAAAATCCGACAGGCGCTGGGATCGCCCTCGACCACGGCCTGGACCAGGAAACGGGCTTCCCCGCCGGAAGCTTCCCCAACCAGTTTCTGAAGGAAGCCGCCGCTTTGTGCGGCTTCCCGGACCCTGGAGTCAACCGCCCATCCGGAACAACGTTCTTCCACAATCGTTCCCGCCCGATCCAGGCGCACATGGCCGATCTCGGACTCGCCGGGCGCCGCGCCATGATAAATCCGTTCATCAACAACCAGCCCGCCACCAACCCCGCTGCCGAGTGTGACGTAGAAAACCGGGTTGGCCCCCTTTCCCGCGCCGCAACGAGCTTCGCCCAGAGCGGCCATATTCGCGTCGTTGTCAATGCAGAGCGGAATGTTTGTCAACGACGCAAGCCAACTCCCGAAATCAAAATCCGACCAGCCTTCCACCTGGTGGGAGCGTGCGATTCGGCCTGTCCGCCATTGAACCGGTCCGCCGAAGCCGACACCCACGGCGCTGGGTTGGAACCTCTGGATGATCTCGGGAAGAGCCAATTCGATCTGTCGGCGAATGCCCTCGGCGCCGCGCCTGGAGTCCACCGAAAATCGCTGACGAGCGATCACGCGCGCCTGCGCATCGCCAACGAATACTTGAAGTTTGGTCCCGCCGATTTCGATGGCGATGTAATGCTCGGGCATGACCTGGCCGTCGGTTCGATTCGAAGCAGTAAGGAAATCGCCGATCCGGGCGGAATCGTCTCAGACCTTCATTTTGAATGCTCCACTTGCTGCAAGCCATCCGGCCCGATTCGGGTGCGGCCGGTTATTTGAAGTAATCCGGTTCGTTGCCCGGCTTCCATTTGATATTGCATCCGATGCTGGGTTTTTGGTCTGGCGGAACCGGTTTGCCGGCCAGGACCGCGTCCAGGGCGGCGCGAAGGTCCTTGCCTGTGACCGGAACGCCGTTGCCCGGACGGCTGTCGTCCAACTGGCCGCGATAAACAAGCCGGCGTTCGCGATCGAAGAGAAAGAAATCCGGCGTACAGGCGGCTCTGTAGGCCTGGGCAACGTTTTGCGTCAGGTCGTAAAGATAGGGAAAGGTGTAGCCGGCCGACTTGACCTCCTCTTTCATGCGCTCCGGGCCGTCATCCGGATACTTGCTGGCATCGTTGGCATTGATCGCCACAAGAGCCGCGCCTTTTGATGAGTAATCGCGGCCAAGTTTTGCCAACTCGCCACGCACATGTTTTACGAAGGGACAATGATTGCAGATGAACATGACCAGCAACGCGGGCGAATTCTTGAAGTCCGAGAGCGAAACGGTTTTGCCGGTGACGTCCGGCAGGGAGAAATCGGGCGCGGCAGAACCGAGCGCCAACATGGTGGATGGTGTTTCAGCCATAACGGAGCCACTGTGACAACGAGCGGCGCGTCTGTAAAGTGCGGGAGGCTGAGTTAAATCGCATAGAATCGCAGCAGACGACTGAGCCAGACCCTGATGATTTAAAGAATGAGCCTTGCTCCGCGGCTGCTACAAATGGAGGAAAAGCGGGTCGCGGATTTGCCTGCCCTGTAATCTGCCTCGCTCGAATCCAACACGGCGGAATGGAGTCAGATTGCAGAGAGATCGGGCGGCTGATACGATCCGGCCTTTGCTCAATCCGTGAAAGCATCACTGGAAGTCCGAAAGACCTACAAGTTCTATGTGGGCGGCGGATTCGTGCGCAGCGAAAGCGGGCGCTGCCTTCAAGCCACATCCCAGCGGGGCGAATTGCTCGACAATTACTGTCGGGCCTCGCGAAAGGACTTTCGAGATGCGGTGCTGGCAGCTCGCACAGCCTTTGAAGGTTGGGCCACGCGCAGCGCTTATTTGCGCGGACAGATTCTCTACCGGGCGGCGGAAATGTTGCAGGGACGCATGGAGCAGATGGGAGAGGAGCTGGCTCGCTCGACGGGATTGAGTTCACGCAAATGCGCCGCGGAAGTCCAAGCAACCATCGATCGGCTAGTGTATTTCGCCGGTTGGTGCGACAAGCACGCGCAGATTCTGGGGACGGCGAATCCGGTGGCCAGTTCGCACTTCAATTTCACCACGCCAGAACCTTCCGGCGTGGTCGTGGTGATGGCGCCGGACGAGCCCGCGCTGCTGCCGCTGGTGGCCCTGGCTGCGCCGGTCGTTTTGTCGGGTAATACCGCGGTGATCGTCGCGTCCGAAAGGTTCCCCTTGCCCGCGTTTACCTTTGGGGAGATTTTGGCCACGAGCGACTTTCCGGGAGGCGTTTTGAACATCCTGGCAGGAAAACGGGACGAACTGGCGCCGCATCTGGCGGCACACATGGACGTGAATGCGATTGTCGATGGCAGCGGTGTTCCGGAAATCGGCAAGGTTTTGCAGGCGGGCACCGGTCTCAACCTGAAACGTTACGTTCGGCGGGATTTGAAACAATCGGATTGGGCGGAGCGGGGCGAAGACCCGTATTGGATCTGGGACACGGTCGAGCTAAAAACGGCCTGGCACCCGGTTGGGCTGTAGCGTTCACCTTATCAAACCATTTCTCGCACCCATCGACTCAGGCAGCTTGCAGCGGGGGCGCGGTAAGCTAGACTGCGGCACATGATCATTGCGGGACTAGGCACAGCGGTCCCTTCTCATCGCTACACCCAGGCTGATTGCTGGTTTGCCTTGAGCGGGTCCAAACAATTTCAGCATCTGAGCGACCGGTCGCGCACGCTTTTGAAGAAAATCCTCCTGGGCAACAACGGTATTGCGGCGCGGCATTTTGTCCTGGACGATTTGAGCGGCGCCTTCGACCTCCGGCCCGAAACCCTTCAAGCCAGGTTTCAACAACATGCGCCAGCCCTGGCCGCGGCGGCGGCGCGGTCGGCGTTGGATGAGGCTCAATTGACAGCCAGGCAGGTGGATGCCGTGATCGTGAGTTCCTGCACAGGATATCTTTGTCCGGGATTGAGCAGTTACGTCAGCGGAGAACTCGGCTTGAGGAGGGACGTGCTGGCCTTGGATCTGGTGGGGCAAGGTTGTGGCGCGGCGTTGCCGAATCTGCGCACTGCGGAGGCGATTTTGGGTTCCCAACCCGCGGCCACAGTGCTCTCGGTCTGCGTCGAGGTATGCAGCGCGGCCTTCTATCTGGATGACGATCCCGGTGTGTTGGTGAGCACCTGCCTCTTTGGCGATGGCGCGGGCGCGGCCATCCTCAGGAATCAGGCGGCGCCGGACAGGCGTGTGGTGGAATGGAAGGCCGCCAGGTCGCTTCTCGATCCGGGTGCGCGCGACATGTTGCGGTTCACTCACCGCCAGGGAATGCTCAGGAACGTTTTGACAAAGGAAGTTCCCGCCTTTGCCGCCGAAGCGGCCGCGGAGTTGTTCGAAGAGACGGCGCGGGCTTCAGAGGTTCGCAAGGAGGAAATCGCCGCGTGGATTCTGCACGCCGGCGGGCGGGACGTGCTGGCGGCGTTGAAGGAACGTTTGCACCTTGATGAGGCAGCCCTGGTCTGGAGCGCGGCCGTGCTTCGGGATGTGGGCAACGTGAGCAGCCCGTTCGTCTTCCATGTTCTGGAGCGCGCCTTGCGGGACAATGCGCCGCCCGGCTTCTGGTGGATGTCATCGTTCGGGGCCGGGTTCGCCTGTCATGGAGCTCTCCTGAAAGTGGACTGAAGGAACAATGGGGGGCGTCGCCGAACGAGTGGTCGTTCCGGAGCTGCTGGACCAGTTGCCGGCAACGGATCGCCGCGCGATCCGCTCCCGAAGCGACATCGCGCGCCTGAACCGATTAATGGGGCATGGCCGGATGCTGGCGCGATCCTGGGATGGGGCGGAATGCTGGGGGCGCATCGGCCGATTGATTGATCTGGGTGTGGGAACGGGGGGCCTCTTTCTCGATTTTATCCGGCGAATCGAGAACCCGCCGAGGGAGAAATCGGCGCTTTTGCTTGACCGGCATCGGACTGTGGATTGCGCCATTTTGCGAGCCATCGAAAAGCGCGGTTGGGCCGTTTCCGTGATTCAGGCAGACGCTCCCGGCTGGCTTGAGTCGTTGCGGCAGCCGGTCGGAACAGCCATTCTCTCCAATCTCTTTATCCATCAGTTCAAAACCACCGAGCTGGCCAGGCTCCTGGAGCTGATCGCGCGCAACTGCGAGCTGTTTCTCGCTTGTGAACCTTCACGGTCCCGGCGGTCTTTGTGGGCGAGTCGATGGGTGGGTCTGGCCGGCTGCAATTCGATCACGCAACATGACGCGAGAATGAGCGTCCGAGCCGGGTTTCGCGGGGCTGAAATCTCTCAGCTCTGGGTGAAAGGCGGCGATTGGCGGTTGCAGGAATGTTCCGCCGGACTGTTCAGCCACAGTTTTATGGCGGAGCGCGCAGGGGCGGCGGGCGGAGTTGGAGATGCATAAGCCCATTACGATTGTAGGAGGAGGGCTGGCCGGGTTAACGCTGGGCATCCAGCTTCGGCAGCGCAATGTGCCCGTGAGGATCTGGGAAGCCGGGCAGTATCCGCGGCACCGTGTTTGCGGCGAATTCATCAGTGGACGCGGGCAGGCGTCGCTGGCGAGAGCCGGCTTATTGGATCGGCTTCGCGATCTCGGCGCCTGCGAGGCCAGAGAGGTTGCGTTCTTTTCTCCCGGGGGCCGATCCTGGAAACGAGAGTTGCCGGAACCCGCTCTCTGCCTGTCGCGCTACCACCTTGACGCCTTTCTGGCGGAACATTTTCGCTCCCTGGAAGGCGAGCTGTCCGAAGATCGACGTTGGAATGGGGCGGAATATCCGGAAGGAACAGTGCGGGCGAGCGGGCGCCAGGCCAGTGCGGGTGAAAACGGCTGGCACTGGTTCGGAGTGAAAGCCCACACCCGGGACATCGAATTGAGCGCCGATCTTGAAATGCACCTTCGCCCGGATGGCTATGTGGGGATCGGACGCGTCGAAAATGGCCTGATCAATGTCTGCGCGCTGCTTCGGAGAAGGCGCAATGACCCGGCGGAAAGGGCAGATTGGACCACACGTATGGCTGGCCCGCCGGGGACGACGCTTCACGGGCGGTTGGGACATGCGAAATTCGAAGCCGGATCATTCTGCGCGGTCGGGGGGCTCAACCTGCAGCCGCAAAAGGCGAAGGCTTCCGACGAGTGCCGCATTGGGGACGCGCTCACGATGATTCCGCCGCTGACGGGCAACGGGATGTCCATTGCCTTCGAGTCGGCTGAGATTGCGGCTGATGCTTTGGTGGATTTCAGCAAGGGCGGTTCGAGTTGGGAAGAAGCGCGGCGAAAGATTGCCTTCGACTGCGACCGACGGTTTGGACCGCGCCTGTTCGCGGCGGGCAGGATGCAAGGGGCGATGTTCTGGCCGCCCTCGGCCAGGCTGCTTTTCCAACTCGCCCGAGTGCCGCTCATGTGGGCGATGCTGTTTCGGGCCACGCGCTGAATATTTTGGAATCAGCGCTGACGGGATTTCCTGGTAAGTCTGTCCGACAAATCGTAAACGTCGGCCGACGTTTGACGCTTCCTATCCGGGCCGGCGCGACGGCCGGGGACGTTCTTCATTGTTTAGCGGGGGTGGCCGGGGGCAAATCCTGTTGTTCGGAGGTAAGCGCGAGAAAAATCTGTTCCAGCGGTCCGTAAGCGCCGCTTTGCTGGCGAAGTTGGTCGGCACTGCCCACGGCAATGAGCCTGCCTTGATGCATAATGCCGATGCGGTCTGCCATTTCTTCGGCCACGCTCAGTTGGTGCGTGGAGAGGAAGACAGTCATGCCCGCCTGGGAGCGCCGTTTTAAAAGGTCCTTGACCACCCGGGAATGGTGGGGGTCCAACCCGACCATCGGTTCGTCGATGACGAACACCTGCGGATCATGAAGGAGTGCGGAGGCGATCGCCACCCGCTGGCGGGTGCCGTGGGAAAGGCCTTCAATCGGCTTGTTGAGATAGGGTTCGAGATTAAAGCGGGCAACCAGGTCCCGCGCTTCCGCCTGGAGACGTTCCTCGGTCATTTGAAAAAGCTGTCCGGTAAAGCGAAAGAACTCCCAGGGCGTAAGTTTGTCGTAAAGAAACGGAAAGTCCGGCACGTAGGCAAGCCGGCGCCGCACTTCCAAAGGATGAGATTGAACGTCGAACCCCGCCACCAGAGTCCGCCCGGAGTTTGGCTTAATCAGGCCACAAAGGATTTTGAGGGTGGTGGTCTTCCCGGCCGCGTTCGGTCCTAGCACGGCAAAGAACTCACCACGGGACACGGTCAACGTCAAGTCGTTGACCGCGACCAGGTCGCCGAATTTCTTCACAATGTGACTAAGCTCGATCATGCAAGAGTCAAAATCAGCGCGGTTACTCTGCTGCCTGGAGACGACATTCACAAGCCAGACTGTGACGGTGGGAAGCCTCCGATGGACCGGGCGGGGCGCGATTCGCCCGCCGACGGGTCCATTTGGTTGTTTTCTTTGTTTTATGCCCGCCGTTAAGATGGCGTTTATGCACTCAAAAGAAGAACTCTGGGAGCGGTTCAAAAGGTATTACATCGAATATCCTTCCATCGGGCTTTCCATGGATATCAGCCGAATGGCCTTTGCGCCCGATTTTTTCTCCACGATGGAGGGTCCCCTGAAGAAAGCATTTCAGGAAATGGCCGACCTGGAGCGCGGTGGTATCGCGAACATCGACGAGAATCGAATGGTGGGCCATTACTGGCTGAGGAATCCCGCGCTGGCGCCGTCAGCCGAGATCAAACGCCAGATCGAGGAGTGTGTGGTGTCTATCAAGGATTTTGCCGCCCAGGTTCATCAGGGGCGGCTTCACGGTTCGGGCGGCTCGTTCAAGAACGTCTTGCTGATTGGCATTGGCGGGTCGGCTTTAGGGCCGCAATTTGTCTCTCACGCTCTGGGCCAGCCAGGGTCGGACAAAATGGACCTGCTGTTTTTCGATAATACCGACCCGGACGGCATGGACCGGACTCTGGCGCAACTTGGCGGTGAGTTAAACCGGACGCTTTGCGTGGTCATTTCGAAATCGGGCGGAACAAAGGAAACGCGCAATGGGATGTTGGAGGCAAAGGCGGCTTATGAGCGGGCCGACCTGGACTTTGGGCGCTATGCCGTCGCTGTTACAGGAGAAGCGAGCGAATTGGACCGATTCGCTATCCAGCACCAATGGCTGGCCCGGTTTCCCATGTGGGATTGGGTGGGTGGACGGACAAGCGAGCTGAGCGCGGTTGGACTGTTACCCGCTGCGCTGCAAGGGATTAAGATCGACGGCCTCCTGGAGGGAGCTCGCCGGTGCGACGAGGTGACGCGGGAGAACAGTTTGAGCAACCCTAGCGTACGACTGGCCTTAATGTGGTTTCACGCAGGCCGGGGCAAGGGCCTGAAAGACATGGTGGTTCTCCCTTACAAAGACCGGCTGGAGCTGTTCTCCCGCTACCTTCAGCAACTCGTTATGGAATCGTTGGGCAAAGAGCTGGATCGGGCGGGCGAACTGGTGAACCAGGGGCTGGCCGTTTACGGCAACAAGGGTTCGACCGACCAACACGCCTACGTCCAACAACTGCGCGACGGGTTGAACAATTTCTTTGTCATTTTCATTGGAGTGCAGCGAGAGCGCGATGGGGAGTTGTTCTATGTGGAACCCGACGCCACTTCGGGCGACTATCTGCACGGCTTTCTGCTGGGAACCCGCCAAGCGCTGGCTGACAAAGGGCGCGAATCAATTACGATAACGTTAGAGGAGGTCTCTGAGCAAGCAATTGGGACGCTAATTGCCTTGTTTGAACGCGCTGTCGGTTATTACGCCTCGATAATTAACGTTAACGCTTATCACCAGCCCGGCGTCGAGGCGGGGAAAAAAGCCGCTGAAGTGGTTTTGGGTGTACAGCATCATGTTCTAGAATTTCTTAGAAGTCGGAAAGGAGAGGAATTGACCTTGGCTCAGATTGCCGATGCCGTCGGTGCCCACACTGATGTTGAGGCTGTTTTCCGCATCTGCGAGCATTTATGTGCGAACTCCAATCGTCACGTACGGAAGCGCCCCGGAAAAGGGCCGTTTGACGCCGCCTATTTCTTCGCTTAAGTCGCGGACAATGTTTGTTTACCCGAAAAGATACGACGTGATTGTCGTTGGGGGAGGTCACGCCGGGGTGGAGGCGGCTTTGGCGGCAGCAAGGATGGGTTGCCAGACACTCTTGCTCAGCATCAACCTGGACACCATCGCCCAGATGTCTTGCAACCCCGCCATTGGCGGGTTGGCGAAGGGGCATTTGGTTCGCGAGATTGATGCAATGGGAGGAGAAATGGGAAAGGCGGCTGACATGACCGGCCTGCAGTTCCGGATGTTGAACATGAAGAAAGGGCCATCGGTTCGGGCACCGCGAGCCCAATGCGACAAGAAGGCCTACCAGTTCCGGTTGAAGTGGATTTGCGAGAAGCAGCCCAACCTCGATTTGAAGCAGGGCCAGTCGGCGCGGATTCTTGTGTGCGACGGAACAGTCTCTGGGGTAGAGACTACGCTCGGCGTTCAATATCAAGGTCAAACGGTGGTGGTAACTACAGGAACCTTTCTGCGGGGGCTAATGCACATTGGGCCGACTAAAGACGTGGGAGGGCGGGCTGGAGAGGCGGCTGCAATGAGTCTGTCAGGATCCCTCCGGGATATTGGCCTGGAACTCGGCCGGTTAAAAACAGGTACGCCGCCGCGCTTGCTCAAGCGTTCCATCGATTTTTCCAGGACGGAGATTCAGCCCGGCGATGAGCCGGCACCCTATTTTACCTTTTGGAAGGACGATTTGTTCCACGTGGAACAATCGACCTCGGTGTCAAAAGGGCTCTACCCGCCGGGGTCTATCTTGCACCAACTTGGCGAGCAGATGCCGTGTTATATCACTTTTACGACCCAGAAGACCGCCGAATTGATTCGGGCGAATCTCCACAAATCCCCGATGTATTCCGGGGTCATTGAAGGGACCGGGCCACGCTATTGCCCTTCAATCGAGGACAAAATCGTTAAGTTTCCGGAGAAGGAGCGGCACCAGATTTTTCTCGAACCGGAGGGCGTTGCCACAGACGAGATCTATGTGAACGGCTTCTCGACTTGCCTGCCGTTTGAGGTCCAGGTTGATCTGGTGCGAACGATTGTAGGTTGCGAAGATGCCGACATCCTCCGTCCAGCTTATGCGGTCGAGTACGACTTCGCCTTTCCCACTCAACTCCTTCCCAGTTTGGAAACAAAGGTGTGCCAGAATCTCTTTCTGGCCGGGCAGATCAATGGCACCTCGGGCTACGAGGAAGCAGCGGCGCAAGGCTTGATGGCCGGCATCAATGCGGCCAGACGGGTCGCGCAGGTCGATCCCGTTGTTCTCCGACGCGATCAAGCCTACATCGGGGTGCTGATCGACGATTTGGTAACCAAGGGTACGATTGAGCCCTACCGGATGTTTACATCGCGAGCTGAATACCGCTTGCTGCTCCGGCAAGACAATGCGGATGTCCGTCTGTCTGGGCTTGGCTACGAAATCGGACTTTTACCCGAGCGGAACTACCAGGTTTTCCTTGAGAAGCAGAGGATCGTTCGAAAGGAAATGACCCGGCTCGCGGAAACGCGCGTGGGGACAGATTCATTGCTGCAACTGTTGAAACGTCCGGAGATCCGGTATCAGGACCTCCCCAGGCACGATCACCCGCTGCCTTGCGAGGCTATCGAGCAAATTGAGATCGACACCAAGTACGCAGGATACATTGAGAGGCAGGAGACTGAGGTGCGAAAAGCTCGGGGATTGGAAGACAAGCAAATTCCGGAGCATTTCGATTACAACGCGGTTCCAAGTCTGAGGACTGAGGCGCGGGCAAAGCTCAACCAGATTCGGCCAACCACTGTAGGCCAGGCGATGCGCATTTCCGGCGTCACGCCGGCTGACGTTTCAATTCTGCTCGTTTGGTTGAAAAGAAGACCGGCGGAAATCACAGTTTAATGCGTCCGGGCCCTATCACGGATGGGTGGGCGACCGCGTCCTTTATTATAGCGAACTTCCGGAGATTTTGGCACTGAGGGTCTTCAGGATGACGCACATCGGCGTCATACAGTCGCCAAGGTGTGACATAATGACCCTTAACGGATGGCTTGCGAACGCTCAATTCACCCTGCTATTATATACCTACATAGCTTACATGTAGGTATTTACGCAGTGCTAACGGTGCCCGGCACTTCATCTGCTTAAGGTTCCAACATGGCAAAGGTGCTTGGTATCGATTTGGGCACGACAAACTCCTGTATGTCTGTCATGGAGGCGGCGGAACCTGTTGTTCTGGAGAATTCCGAAGGAAAACGGACTACGCCCTCGGTCGTGGCATTTACAAAAAGCGGGGAACGCCTGGTGGGCGACGCCGCCAAACGCCAGGCTGTGACTAATCCCCGGAACACCGTTTATTCGATCAAACGTTTCATGGGGCGGAAGTTTGACGAGGTGCAGGAGGAGATCAAACGTGTCCCTTACAAGGTAGTAAAGGCTTCAAACGGCGACGTGGCGGTCGAGGTCGAAATGGAAGGTAAGGCCAAGACGTTTTCTCCCCCCGAGATCTCGGCCATGATTCTTTCCAAACTGAAGGCGGACGCCGAAATGCGGCTGGGAGAGAAGATCACTCAAGCCGTGATCACGGTTCCGGCCTATTTTAACGACTCGCAACGCCAGGCTACCAAAGACGCGGGTAAAATTGCCGGCCTGGAAGTTTTACGCATTATTAATGAGCCGACCGCCGCCTCGTTGGCTTATGGGTTGGATACCAAAAAGGATGAACTGATTGCCGTTTACGATCTTGGCGGCGGAACGTTCGATATCTCCGTTTTGGAAATTGGAGACGGAGTTTTCGAAGTCAAAGCGACCAACGGCGATACCCATCTGGGCGGCGATGATTGGGATAATCGTTTGATCGATTGGATCATTGAGGAATTCCGCAAAGATCATGGGATGGATTTGCGGAAGCAGCCGGACGCCATTCAGCGTATCAAGGAAGAGGCGGAGAAGGCCAAGATCGCATTGTCGAGCGCGCAGCAGTACGAAATCAATTTGCCGTTCATCACGGCGGACGCAAGCGGTCCCAAGCACATCAGTTTGAAACTGACGCGGGCGAAAATGGAGCAGTTGTGCGACGACCTGTTCGAGCGCACGGTTGGGCCGGTCAAAAACTGCTTGAAAGATGCCGGCGTGACGGCAGACGAAATCAAGGAGCTGGTTTTGGTAGGTGGCATGACTCGGATGCCGCGGGTGGTCGAGACCGCCCGGGTCCTGATCGGGAAACAGCCCCATCAAGGAGTCAATCCCGACGAAGTCGTTGCCGTAGGCGCGGGCATTCAGGGCGGTGTGCTCAAAGGCGACGTCAAAGACGTATTGTTGCTGGACGTGACGCCGCTTTCCCTCGGCATTGAGACGTTGGGTGGTGTGTTCACGAAGTTGATCGAACGCAACACAACGATTCCGACGCGAAAATCGGAGATTTTTTCGACCGCCTCAGACAATCAGCCCGGCGTGGAGATTCACGTCATGCAGGGCGAGCGCCAGATGGCGAAGGACAACAAAACCATTGGGAAGTTTCATTTGACGGACATTCCGCCGGCTCCGCGCGGAGTGCCGCAAGTCGAGGTTACCTTTGACATTGACGCCAACGGAATCCTGCACGTCAGCGCGAAGGATCTGGGCACGGGGAAGGAGCAGAAGATCACCATCACCGCCAGCAGCGGGTTGTCCAGGGAGGAGATCGAGAAAATGCGCAAGGACGCCGAGCTGCACGCGGATGAGGACAAGCGGAGCCGTGAGGCCATCGAGGTCCGTAACGAAGCCGACGGCGCAGTCTATCGGAGCGAAAAGATGCTGCGCGAAAATGCGGAGAAGATTTCGGGGGATGCCAGGGCGAAAATCGAAGCCGGGATCAACGAGGTCAAAGAGGCGCTTAAGGGCGATGATGCCTCCGCGATCAAGTCGGCCGCGGACAAGCTGAACGAGGCCTGGCAATCGGTTTCCGAGGAGCTCTATCGAGCCGCCTCGCAGAAGGCCCAGGGCGGCCCGGCGGGCGCCGCGCCAGGCGGGGAGGAGGCCCAGGCCGGCGGAGGCAAAGAAGAGGGGCCGATCATCGAGGCCGAAGTCGTGGATGAAAAGAAGAGCTAAGTCTTTTGGGAACGGGGCTGCCGAAGCTTGATGGCGCGCCGTTCGATGCTTTCCCGCAGCGAGTGCGGCGGGATTTTGATTCAACATCAAATAACGAACAAACCAAGATCGCGAAAAATATGACCACAAACGTGAAACCTCTCGGTGATCGGGTTCTGGTCGAACCTGTCGAAGAGAAGGAAATCAAGAAAGGCGGGATTATTATCCCCGACACCGCCAAGGAAAAGCCAACGGAGGGAATCATTGTTGCCCTGGGCACCGGTAAAACCGATGACAACGGCAAGAAGGTTGCCTTCGAGGTAAAGAAGGGGGATCGCGTGCTCGTCAGTAAATACGGAGGCACGGAAATCAAACTCACTGGCAAGGAATACAAGATCCTGAGCTCGGACGACATCCTGGCCGTGATCGAATAACTCTCGCAATCAACTCAAACCTTTTGAATCTCTATGGCAGCAAAACAAATCCTCTTTGATGAAGCAGCGCGTCAGACGCTCCTCAAGGGCATCAACAAGCTCGCAAGGGCTGTGACCGCCACGCTCGGCCCCAAAGGCCGCAACGTCGTTCTCGATAAAAAATTCGGCTCTCCGACTGTGACCAAAGACGGTGTCACCGTAGCCAAGGAAATCGAGCTCGAAGATCCTTATGAAAACATGGGCGCCCAAATGGTGCGCGAAGTGGCCAGCAAGACCAGCGATGCCGCCGGCGACGGCACCACCACCGCGACCGTCCTGGCCGAAGCCATCTTCCGCGGAGGCTTGAAGCACGTGACCTCGGGGGCAAACCCGATTGGCATCCAGCGCGGCATCCAAAAAGCCGTTGAAGCCGCGGTCGAACACCTGGCCAAAATCGCCAAAAAGGTCAAAGACAAGGAAGAAATCAAACAGGTGGCCACCGTTTCGGCCAACTGGGACTTGACCATCGGCGAGATCATCGCCGACGCCATGGACAAAGTCGGCAAGGACGGCACCATTACCGTCGAGGAGGCCAAATCCATCGAAACGACTCTCGATGTGGTCGAGGGAATGCAGTTCGACAAAGGCTACCTCTCACCCTACTTCGTGACCAATGCGGAATCGATGGAGGTCAAACTCGAGGATGCCTACGTCCTGATTTACGAGAAAAAGATCAGCAACCTGAAGGACCTGCTTCCGCTCCTGGAAAAGATTGCCAAGGTGGGCAAGCCGCTGCTGATCATTGCCGAGGATGTCGAAGGCGAAGCGCTCGCCACTCTGGTGGTGAACAAGCTCCGCGGCACCCTCAATTGCTGCGCCGTCAAGGCTCCCGGCTTTGGCGATCGCCGCAAGGCCATGCTCGAGGACATTGCCATTTTGACCGGTGGCAAGTGCATTACAGAGGATCTCGGCATCAAGCTTGAAAGCCTCGGTTTGGAAGATCTCGGCCGGACCAAGTCTGCGGTGGTGGACAAGGAAAACACCACCATCGTGGAAGGCCATGGCAAGAGCTCGGAAATCCAGGGCCGCGTCAATCAAATCCGTCGTCAGATCGAGGAAACCACCTCGGATTACGACCGCGAGAAACTGCAGGAGCGCCTCGCCAAACTCGCCGGCGGCGTCGCCGTAATTAACGTTGGCGCTGCGACCGAGACCGAAATGAAGGAAAAGAAGGCTCGCGTGGAAGACGCCTTGCACGCCACCCGCGCTGCCGTTGAAGAAGGCATCGTTCCTGGTGGCGGCGTGGCCCTGCTGCGCTGCCTGAGCGCCATCGAAGCGGTCAAGGGAGCCGACGAGGA
>CAZCUL010000201.1:0-3143 GCA_964501475.1 uncultured Verrucomicrobiota bacterium
GAAGGCCATTGCGACTGCATGTTCATCGTCAACACCTACCGCTGGGACTATCCTCAGGTGGCCGCTCTGGCAGCGCCGCGCGCGCTGCTTATTGCCAACACGGATAAGGACTCGATCTTTCCTCTCGATGGGGTGGTCCGCACTTATTCGAAGGTCAAGCGCATTTACGATCTCTACGGCGCGAACGACAAGCTGGGCCTGCTCATCACGGAAGGGCCGCACAAAGACACGCAAGACCTGCAATTGCCCGTCTTTCGCTGGTTCAACAAGCACTTGAAAGGTGAAGATCCGGTCATCGAGATGGCGGCGCTCAAACTCTTCGAGCCCGAACAACTGAAGGTTTTCAATGCATTGCCGGCCGATCAGATCAACACCTTCGTTCACAGCAACTTCGTTTCCCGGGCCAGCACGCCGGTTCCGCCCAGGAACGCCGCGGAATGGGAGAAGTTAAAGGAGAAATGGCTGGCTGCGCTCCGCGAAAAAACCTTTCGAGGCTGGCCCGAAAATGCTGCTCCGGCGCAAGCGATCCCGGCCTTTACCGCCAGCGGGCACAACCTCAAACTCGAAGCGTTCGACCTCCCCAGCCAGCCCCACGTCATGCTGAAGCTCTATGTCCTCAGCCGCCAAAACCATCAACGGCCGGATCGGCTCATTCTGCATCCTTTAGACGATGCGGCGTGGACGAACTGGACGGCGGCGATGCGCTACGCATTCCCTCTCCAGTTCAGCGAATCGAAAGCGCCGTCGGAAAATCGCTCGCTCGCCCAGGACCAATTACTGGGCAAGACGGATTCAGCGGCACTGGCGGAGCTGGAAAAGGCGATGGAACTGCAGAACGCCGCTCTGGCATTTCTGGCGCCGCGCGGGAGCGGTTCCCATTCCTGGGATGCAAACCCGCGGAAGGAGGTCCAGATTCGGCGCCGGTTTATGCTGCTCGGCCAGACCCGGGACGCAATGCGCGTTTGGGACACGCGCCGCGCCATCCAGGCATTGCGCAACCTGCCGGGCACGCGTTCCGTTCCGTTTTGGCTGAAGGCCGAAGAGGACATGGCGGTGAACGCGCTTTATGCCGCGCTGTTCGAGCCGGGCGTCGCCGGACTGGAACTCGATCGCCTCCCGGTCTCTCACATGGCCGGAGCCGATTATTTGAACGTCCTCCGGCTCCTGGACCTGCCTCAGGTCATCGCCATGGTTGGCGAGCAATCCATGATTCGTCTCCTCAATACGGAAGCTGCCGCCTGGCAGTTCCCGCTCGATGTCGCGCGCAATCTCGGCTGGAAGAAGGAAAGCGTGATGGTGGAAGCCCGAGGCGCCGGCGCATCCCGTTAGGCCCGGCCGTTCTTTTGCATCCAGGCGGGCGCCCGTGGCGGCACAAACCACCACGTCAGGATAAACAGAAGAAAGAACCCGACGTAAATGGCGGCGAACGTTGCGGCGTTCAGGTCCAGGAAAAGGACCCGGTGAACCCAATGCTGGACGAACGATCCTTCATAGGGCGCTTCCGCCCCGGCGCGCAGGCGCAGCTCCTCCTCCCAAATCGTTAGCGGACAGATTTTGCCCATGGCACTTTGCAGCGCCACGTAGCCCATCGCTAAAAGATGCGCCGCGCGGAAGTAGAAGTTTCTCACAAAGGACCGGTGGAACAAGCGGCCCAGCCAGATGACCGCGAACCCCAGCACCACGAAGGCTACGAACAAGACGTGCACGACCAATATCAGGTCCGCGAGGAAGGAATAGGCGCCTGGGCTCATTTTGTTCTCGTAAATACTGCCCGCCGCCTTTCCAGCGCCGGGAAAACTTGGGCTCAGCGGGTCAAGCCTTCGATGATCCTCCCGGCAAGCGCGGGAATGATTTCCCGGTCCTTGCTGCGGCCGGTCGTGAAAATGACGAGCACAAAGCGGTTGCCATCCGGCAATTCGACGCAAGCAGCATCGTGGCGCACGGTGCTGGTCCAGCCCGCCTTGGACCAAAGTTTGGCCCCCGGCTTCAGGGCCGCGCCAATATAATCGTTCGCCTGGTTGCGCTCGGCGCTTTCGCGAAAGGGATCGCGCTCCATCAGCTTCAACATCTGTTCGGAACGTTCCGGCGAGACAGCGCGCCCGAGCGCGATTTCTGTCATGAGTCGCGCCGTGGCGTCCGTGGTGAGCATGTTGCGATTGTCATAGTTCCTGCCCACAAAAACGCGTTCGCGTCCATAGGGGCCTTCACACCACGGCTTCTGGTTCGCATTGATATTGGTATAGCCCAGCGAGGAGAAGTAACGGTTGACCGCATTTCGCTTCTGCTTCCACTCTTCCATTTCGCCGGGCGGAAGTTCCGGGCCGCTGGTCGTGCCAGTGAGCAGGTCCACGACGTAATGCGTCGGTTCGTTTCCCGAATCGACAATCATGTCCCGCAGGGCACGGCGCAGCTCTTCGCTATCCTCAATTTTGCCATCCTCGAGCCAGCGATGGACCGCCATCAGGTAAAAGAGCTTGATGACGCTGGCGGGATAAACCTGCACATCGCCCCGATAGCTGGTCTGGACAGGTTTGGTGCGATCCCGCAAATCGACCAGCGTGACGGCCAGTTGATCCGGCTTGAGACCGCTGCCCGAAAACTGCGCGACGGTGTCGGTGACGGACCGGGCGACGATTTCCTGCAAGGGCGCGGCCTTGGCGGATGCAACGGGCTCCTGGGCTTCGCCGGGGCTCACGGCGCAAATCCCTGCCAGCAAAAACGGCCAAAAGGTAGTGCGAAAGGGCTCTATCATGAACCTACTGAACAAGGCACCGCGACGGAAGGCAACCGCTTTCCCGTTTGAAAACAGGTTTCAGGGGAAAAGGCCCTTGCGCGCTTCAGTGAGGAGCGTAGAAGCAAACATGGTTGCGATGAAAAAGCCGGCTGAGACGAGCGAGCGGTTGCGGGCAGCGGGGCAATTCCGCACAACGCATTGGACGGTGGTTTTGAATGCCGGGCAGGCCCATTCCCCAAGCGGGGAAGAGGCGATGGCGCAGTTGTGCCAGAGTTATTGGTATCCGCTTTACGCGTTCGCCCGGCGTCTTGGACATTCCGCGCATGAAGCTCAGGACTTGACCCAGGAGTTCTTTGCGCGGCTGCTGGAGAAGCATTTTCTGGCCGGGCTCAGGCGCGAAGGTGGGCGC
>CAZCUL010000202.1:0-17855 GCA_964501475.1 uncultured Verrucomicrobiota bacterium
CAGACGACGCGGGGAGGCTTCAAACAAAGACAGCGGGAATGTAATCATTCCCGCTGTGAAGGCGATTGCAGACTGCGCGGTCAGTTTCCTTCGTGGCCGTCTTCGACGTCCACGCTCGGCAATTACGCGGCGGCGGCTTGCGTTGAAGAGATGTTGTTCGAGGCCGGGACGGTCAGGACTTTTGCAGGCCGACGGTGCGCGCGACGATCAATGATATTCCGCGCCGTGCGATAAAAGGCGTGGAATTGCCGGTCGGAAACGCGGAATCGCACCAGCATCGCATTGATCTGCCCCTTGAGCAGGTTATCAGCTCTTCGAAACAGAAGAGCAGAGGTGTAGCGGCGAGGGTGGCCAAGCCCTTTTGACTTTTAGCGCGCCTTTTCATAGCGTCTGCGCGCGCAATGAAAGTGCTCCAATTCACCGATGCCGATTTCGACGAGCAAATTCGCCGGCTCAGCGCAGCCTCAAGCCTCTTCGATAAAACAATCGAGGAACGCTCCCGCGCCATCCTTGAGGACGTCTCGGCCCGCGGCGATGCCGCCCTCGTCGAGCTGACCGAGCGCTTTGATGGCGCCAAACTCTCGCCCGGGCAGCTTGCCCTGACCGTGGCAGAAAGCATGAACGCGTCTTTGCAAGTGGATGAGGGGCTTCGGCAGGCCATCGCTCTGGCTCGAAAAAATGTTGAGACTTTCGCCCGCAAATCACTTCGAAAGGCCTGGGCGGGCCGCAACAAGCAAGGCGCCAAAGTGGGGGAAAAGTTCGACCCCTTTCAGCGCGTTGGCGTTTACATTCCGGGAGGCACAGCGCCGCTGGTTTCCACGACGATCATGACCGTCACTCTGGCCAAAGTGGCAGGGTGCCCGGAAATCGTCGTTTGCACACCCTGCAATTCAGAGGGCCGGATCAATCCCGCCCTGCTCTTTGCCGCGCGAACCGCGGGCGCGACGGAAATCTATCGGGTCGGAGGCGCGCAGGCCATTGCGGCCATGGCTTTCGGTACCGCCTCGATTCAGTCGGTCCAGAAAATCTTTGGGCCGGGCAACGCCTATGTGGTAGCCGCCAAACGCCTCTTGTTTGGGCGCGCCGCCATCGACCTTCTGCCCGGCCCGAGCGAGGTCCTGGTGCTGGCGGACGACAGTGCGGACCCGCGCTTCGTGGCCGCGGATTTATTGGCGCAGGCCGAACACGGATCGGGCCAGGAACGGGTCTGGTTGATCACAACTTCCGCAAAGCTCGTCCGTGCGGTTGAGCAAAAGATTCAAGATCAATTGTCGCAGTTGTCTCGAAAGGAATACATCCGCACCGCGCTGGAAAATCATGGCCGGCTGATCCTGGTCAAATCGATCGATGCGGCCATTGCGCTTGTGAATTCGCTGGCGCCCGAGCATTGCGAAATCATGACCCGCCAGCCGGCAAAGGTCGCGCAACGCATCGTCACCGCCGGCGCCATCTTCCTCGGTCCCTGGTCGCCCACCGTCACGGGCGACTACCTGGCCGGCCCCAGTCACGTGCTTCCCACCGGCGGCGCGGGCAGGTCTTTTGCCGGCCTCACGGTCGATCAGTTCCAGCGCCGCACCAGCATCGTCGAGTATAATCGGGACTCGCTCCGCAAATCGCTCCCGGCTTTAAGTGAATTTGCTGGTGTCGAAGGCCTCGATGCCCACGGGCGTTCCGCGCAGATTCGGTTCGATAGTTCTAAAGCCAGGTCCAAACGGCGGCCCCGGCAAAGGCCCGGCCGATGAAAACCCGGCCCTCCTCCTCGCGCGCCACGCAGTCGCTGCTTCGCGCCTCGGTCCGGGCACTCCACGCTTACGTTCCCGGGGAGCAACCGAAAACTCGCGGGCTGATCAAGCTCAACACCAACGAGAACCCTTATCCGCCCTCGCCGAAAGTGCTGGCCGCCATAAAGGCAGCTACCGACGAGCGATTGCGCCTCTATCCTAATCCGAGCGCCGGTGCTCTGCGGCAGAAACTCGCCGCCTTTCACAACTGCCGGCCGGCCAACATCGTTGTGGGAAACGGCTCCGATGAACTCCTGGCGCTGGCCGTCCGCGCCTTTGTCGAGCCGGCCGGAACAGGTTTTCCGCACGCCCGGACGCTCGTGCAATATTTCGTCCCCAGCTATTCTCTCTATCCAGTGTTGTCCGATATCCACGCCGCGCAACGGAACGCGGTCCCCCTGAAATCGGATTTCACCATTCCCGCTTCCGCCGAACTGAAGCGGGACGGGAAATGGGACTTTTCAGCAGCGCTTTCCTTCGTTACCACTCCCAACGCCCCCAGCGGGCGGGGTTATGCCAGCAAAACTCTCGACGCTCTTTGCCGCGCGCAAAGGGGCGTCGTCGTTCTTGATGAAGCCTACGTGGACTTTGCCGAAGAAAACGCTCTCTCTCTGGCGTTGAAATACCCGCACGTGCTGGTGGCCCGGACTTTTTCCAAGGCTTACGCCCTCTGCTTTCTGCGCGTGGGATACTTCGTCGGTCATCCCGACCTCATCGCCGGGCTGCACGCGATCCGCGACAGCTACAATGTCAACGGCCTCGGCCAAATCGCCGCCGCGGCCACGCTCGATGACCTGGCCTACTACCGCAAAGGGTTCCAGCGCATCATCGCCACGCGGACACGCTTGACGGGCGAGTTGATCGAACTGGGCTTCGATGTCTTTCCCAGCCAGACCAATTTCATTCTCGCCCGGCCGCCCCGCTTTCCGGCTCAGGCGTGGCTGGAAAAGTTGCGTGACCGCCGGATTCTGGTTCGCTGGTTCGGGAATTCGTCCGTGAGCGACTATCTGCGCATCACCGTTGGAACAGATTCGGAAGCAAGCGCCCTGCTGCGGGCGGCGCGATCGATTCTGAACGGCAAGGACCGTTGAGAAGCGATGGAGTTTGCATTTTATGTCCGGTCAGAAGGCCACCCGACGATTCTCACCTGACTGACTCCGAAGCCTCGCAGAGCGGGGCAACGCCGCAAAGGAGCGCCGCAGCGCGCCGCGAAGCATGGCTGAGGCCGGACTCCCCTGCGCCCCTTTCGCATTCGCGAGGGCTGCGGCTGGGGACAGCCAGCGCTCCGCTGCGACCTCTTCAGTCGTTCGAAGCCAATAACCGGTGAGCAACCTGTGAATAGCGTCGAACAACTCTGGTTTGACTCGCTCCGTCCAGCGGGAATCATCGAGGGATGGGAAAACCGAACGCAGCCGCCGAATTGGCCGTGCCATCTCCGCATAACTGGCGCACAACGGACGAAGACGAGATTAACCGCCGACGCCTTCGGGCACGCGAGGAAGCCTTTGGCATTTCGAACATCGAGCCGCCCCACCCCATCTTCTCCAACTTCCGCGTGCAGTCACGCAGCGGGCTGACCTATTCGGTCGAGATTCGCGACCTGTGCGGCCGGCAATTCGGTTGCGACTGCGTGGACTTCCGCATCAATGGATTGGGGACATGCAAACATGTCGAGGCGGTGTTGCTGTATCTGCAAGGGCGGTTCAAGCGTCTTTTTCGCGCGGCGGCCAGCACCGGCTCCACCCGCATCGATATCGTGCCCGATCTCATCGCCGGGACCTTGCGCGCGCGCAACGGAGGGGGCCGCCTTCCCCGCGCCCTGAGCAGGTGGTTCGATGCGGAAGGGCGGCTGGCCAACGGATCGCCGGAAGAGGCAATCGCCGCTCTGGAGCAACTGCGGGCGAAGTCCATGCCGGCGCTTCGCATCTCCCAGGAGGCGACTTCGTGGCTGGAGAACCAGAGGCGGGCCGCCGAGCGAAAGCGGCTCCGCCACGAATACGAGCTCAAGGTGCACGGCGGGGAATGGCCGGCGCAGGAGACGCGCGTGCCACTTTTTCCCTATCAACGCGAAGGGATGCTGCATCTGGCCTTTACCGAAAGGGCCTTGCTGGCGGATGAAATGGGGCTGGGCAAGACGATCCAGGCCATTGCCGCTTGCGCGTTGTTGCGTCGGCTCGGTCGGGCGCATCGTGTGCTCGTGGTCACGCCGGCGTCACTCAAGACAGAGTGGGAAGAGCAGATCCAGCGCTTCACCGACCTGCCTTACCAACTCGTCTTCGGGTCGCGCCACGAGCGGATGAAGCGTTACGGCCTCGCCGGCTCGGGGCATGCCGGAAACGGCGATTCGGGTCCTGTTCCATTTTTTACCATCGTGAACTACGAACAGATGCTGGCCGATGCGCTGGAAGTCAACGCCCGGCTGCAGCCGGACATCGTGGTGCTCGACGAAGCCCAGCGCATCAAGAATTGGAGCGCCAAAACCACCCAGGCCATCAAGCGCCTCCGCAGCCATTACGCCTTCGTGCTCACCGGCACGCCCATCGAGAATCGCATCGATGAATTGCATTCGATCATGGATTTTCTCGATCCGTCGGTGCTCGGTCCCTTGTTCCGTTTCAACCGAGATTTCTACACGCTGGATGACCGCGGCCGGCCCGCGGCTTATCGCAACCTCGACCAGCTCCACGAGCGCATCGCTCCCTACATGTTGCGCCGGCGGAAGGCTGACGTGGAAACGGAATTGCCGCAGCGCACTGATCGCAATTACTTCGTCCCTTTGAGCGACGGGCAGAAAGGCGAATACGAAGACCACTTCGGCGTGGTCGCCAGGCTCGCCCAGATCGCCGCCCGGCGCCCACTGACCCAACAGGAACAGGAAAAAACTTTGCGGCACCTGGCGATGATGCGGATGGTCTGCGACACCAATTATATTCTCGATCCCGACGACAAAGTCTGCCCGAAGCTGGCCGAACTGGAGAAAATCCTCGAGGAATGCGGCGAAAATGACGCCAAGGTCATTATCTTTTCCGAATGGGAACGCATGCTTGAACTGGTGCGCGAGCTCTGCGGCCGGATGGGTCTGGGCTTCGCCTGGCACACCGGGAGCGTGCCGCAACGCCGCCGCCGCTCCGAGATCAACACCTTTAAAAACGATCCGGCCTGCCGCGTGTTTCTAAGCACCGACAGCGGCAGCACCGGCTTGAATCTCCAAAATGCCTGCGTCGTCATCAATTGCGATCTGCCCTGGAACCCGGCCAAACTCGAACAGCGCATCGCCCGAGCCTGGCGTAAGCACCAAACCCGCCCCGTCACGGTCATCAACCTCGTCTCCGAGAACACCATCGAGCACAGGATGCTGGACACATTGGCGAACAAGCAGGCGCTCGCTGACGGCGTGCTCGACCTCAAAGGCGATCTCGGCGAAATCAAACTGCGCTCGGGACGACAAGCTTTCCTGGCAAAGCTGCAGCAGTTGATGTCCGCCAAATCCGCGGATGCGCCAACGGAAAACTCTCAACCCGCACTTCGTTCGCAACCCTGTCTGCCAGCCGATCGCCCGCTCGGTTTCGCCCGCAAAGCGCGCCAGCAAATCAATGGCGCCCTGGTTCGCTGCGAAGAGCGGTATCCGGCCGCGGGACCACACTCCGTCCTTTACGTCGTGGTCGAGCGCGACCCAACGCAATGGCGCGAGCGTCTGGCCGTGCTGCACCGCGACTTCTTCGGCCCCGGCCGGAGCGACCCGCTTGCGCCCGTGCATCTCGAAGTCGTGGACCGTACGACGCACGAGGCCTTGGAGCGTTTGTCCGCGGCAGGTTTGCTTACCCTGACCACCCGCGGCACCCGTCCCTTGTTTCCCGAACCCGAGGCGGACTCTGCGCCGCCACCGCTCTCCGCCGAAGAACGAGCCCAAGCGGACGCCTATCGCGCTTATGCGGCGCGCAAGCTTAAAATGGCGCGCTTGCTTGGGGATGGCGGCCTGAGCGAAGAAGCGCGCGGGCCGCTGTTGGAAGTCGCGCTCGCGCTCGGGCGCGCGTTGGCGGTCGAGGCCCGCATGCCGGAGCCGGCCACGGTCGAGGATGCGCTCCTGCCGCCGCTGTCGCACCTTTGGAACGACGCGTTGGCGCCGCTGAGGAGCTTTGCGGCGGATACGGCCCGCCCCTGGCAGCCGGTTGTCGAACAATTGAGCCGCTTGTAATCGTCTGGGAAGGGCTTTAGCTCATCATGAGCGAAGCGAGAACGGTTGTTGTATTATTCTGCTGACTGACTTGCGCCCAATGTGAATCTCTTTCGCGGACTTGGGCGCCACTCGCTTTCTCCCTCGATGATCTCCACAACTGAATCCACGGGCATATTGGTAAACGTTTGACGTTTCCCGCCCGCGCCCGGCCACACTATGGTAAGCGATTCCACGGCGGCGGCATCCGCCAATCCAATGTGTTGCTCCAAAGGCCCCGCGCCAAAGCTCCCTCCGGCCGAAACGACCCGGAAAATGCGGCGCATTCCACCCGCGCTTTTCACGACGGCTTCGATCCGCGCGCCAATGGCGTCCCGGTTGACTTGACGGCCCCGCAGCCGCACACCGATCCAATGGTTGTTATGCCCGGGGTTTTCAAATAGCGCATTTTGAAAAACGTCGCCCTGAAATGCTCCGCCCAGGACAGCATAGACGTCCTGGTCTCCATCATTATCGATGTCGGCAAAGGCGATCCCGTGGCCTTTTTGCACATGGCCGAAACCGCCGGAAGTGGTGACATCCTGAAAGACGCTGCCGGCGGCGTTGCGAAACATCCGGTTCGGCATGAGCGAGCTTAACACCGGATCGCCCGTCCCAATGTAGAAGTCCAGCCAGCCATCGTTGTCCAAATCGCCAAAGTTGCACCCCATCGAGACCAGGACCCGATCCAAACCGCTCTGCTTCGTGACGTCGCTAAAAGTCCCGTCGCCATTATTCCGGTAAAGCCGCGGCTTGGTGTCCTCCACAGGCAGGCCAAGGTAATCCGCAGCCACCTTGGCCATGGACGCCTGGTCGCTGTAGGAAGCCACGAACAAATCGAGCCAGCCGTCGTTGTTGTAATCCCACCACCAGACCGGGAAACTCTCAATCGGTTCCGCTACGCCCGCCCTTTGCGTGACGTCGTTAAACTCCCAGGCGAAAGCCGCCCCCGCCCGCTTTGCGGTCCCAGGGCCGGCGTTTTGAAAGAGAATATTCGGCTCCTGAAATCGGGACAGATACAAGTCCGGCCGGCCATCGTTATCGTAGTCGGCCCAGGCCACGCCTTTCACGAATCCCACCACGGCGACCCCGCAGGCTGCGGCGCATTCTGTAAACGTGCCGTCTCCATTGTTTCGGTAGAGTTCACAGGGATGCCGATGGGCCCCGAACGATTCGTTGCCTATGAACAAGTCCAGCCAGCCATCGCCGTCAAAATCGGCCCAGGACGCCGTCTGGGTCGGATGAAACGATAGCAGGCCCGCCGCTTCGGTGACGTCAGTAAAGGTGCCGTCGCCATTGTTGCGCAAGAGCGAGTTGGGATGCCGCCCTTTCTCCCCAAACCAGGCGCCCCGCAAAACCAGAATATCGCGGTAGCCGTCGTTGTTGTAATCCGCATGCACCAGATTCAGCCCGCCAACCAACCCTTCAAGACCAGCTTCGCGCGTTCGCTCGCTGAAAGCGCCGTTGCCCTCATTTCGGAAAAAGCGAAGCGGGTCTTCGAGCCCCCACGACGAGCAGACGACATCCAGGTGGCCATCGTTGTCGAAATCTTCCACCACCACGCCGCCGGCGCGCCCGGTCGTCGCCAGCCCAGTCGCCGGAGCCACGTCGCGAAACCGGCCAATCTCGTAGCCCGAACCGAAGGCGGAGGCGGGGACCAACAGATGCGACGGCACCCGATGGGGATGCTCGCCCAGCGTCATGAAGGCGACGTTGAGCAGCCAGACCGTTTCGATGTCTTCCGGTCTCTGCGCCAGCGCCTTCGTGAAGTAATCGATGGCGCGTCTGGAACCTTCTTGAATCTCATGGTAACCGGCCTTGCCGATGGGCAGCAGACAGGAATCGCTCGTGTGCCTGGCCACGCAGTTTTGTTGTTCGCCCAACCTTAAGTAAGACAAGCCCAGAAACCGGTTCAGAAGCCAGGCCATCCGTTCGCCCTCTGGCGGCGGCAGGTTCGCAACCATGGACCAAGTGCCGGAAAACATCGCAATGGCCTCTTCAGTATCTCCCGCCCGAAGCAACTCGAGCGCAGTCTGGACCCGCAAATCGACCTTCTCCGGCAACGGGGCGGATTGCTTCAGACGTTCCTGGAAGACTTTGGCGCGCTGGCGATTCAGATAGGGATTTCCTTCCGGGTTCGACTCCTGTGCAAGTCGCGCCAACCGTTCGGCCATTCGCCGCGTTCCCGATTCCCTTTCCGCACTCGCTGCCGGATTCCCATCTCTGAACGCGAAAAAGAGCACGGCATTTAAGCTGATCACAAACAAAACCAGAACACCGATGATGCGGCGGACCCGGGCAACCTCGGAAGGACCGGCTTTCTTATGATGCTTTCGAGCCAATGACCTTGAGCTTAGGACAACGAAGATTGGAAGACAAGGCACGCCGGATTCTGCCTCGAGCCAGTGCGTCAGGACCGGAGCGCAACGCCGGAGAACCTCCGCAAAGGTTTCTTCGTGCGCCCCATGCATTTTCGGGGTGCATTTTCGCGTCTGATTTTCCAGATTGGAAGGATGAGCCCGCTATTTGTGACCACTTTCAGTCGTTTGAGGAACCAGGCCGTGCTTGCCCTGTTGGGCATGGGGCTGGTTTGTGCTCGTGCCCATAGTCAGTTCGATCCGGCGAAATTGACCGAAATGGATGCGGCCATCACCAACGCCATCGCCGGGAACCGCCTGCCCGGCGGTGTTCTGTGGCTCGAGCGCGAAGGACGAGTTTACCAAAAGGCTTTCGGTCATCGCGCCCTTGTCCCCGGCGAAGAACCGATGACCTTGGACACCATCTTCGATGCCGCCTCTCTGACCAAGGTGGCGGCCACGACGCCGGCGATCATGCTTTTGATCGAGCGCGAAAAGGTGACGCTGAGCGACACGGTTCGGGAGCACATCCCGGAGTTTCGCGGGGAAGGGACGGCCAACATCACAATCCGCCACCTTATGACGCACACGTCGGGATTGCGTCCGGGCCTGCCTCTTAAAAACCCGTGGACCGGTTACGAGATGGCCATTCAGCTGGCTTGCATGGAGCCGGCGCTGACTGTTCCTGGAACAGCGCTTCGTTACAGTGACATCAACTTCATTTTGCTGGGCGAAATTGTGCAACGGGCCGGTGGGCGGCCGTTGAATGAATTTGTCGCTCAGGAATTATATGCCCCGCTGAAGATGGACGAGACCGGTTTCCTTCCTTCAAAGGAAAAACTCGAACGCATGGCGCCGACTGAAATGGTTGACGAAGGGATGCTACGGGGCGTCGTTCACGATCCGACTGCCCGGCGGATGGGCGGGGTGGCGGGGCATGCGGGTTTGTTCACGACGGCGGCCGACCTGGCGCGTTATGCCAGAGCGCTGCTCAATCGAGGCGAGCTCGAAGGGGTGCGGGTTTTCAGGCCGGAAACGATTGAACTCATGACAAGCGTGCAGACGGCTGAAATGGTTCCGGCGCGGCGCGGGCTGGGTTGGGACATCGATTCGAGCTACAGCGGGCCGCGCGGCAAAGTATTTCCGCTCGGCTCCTACGGACATACGGGCTGGACCGGAACTTCATTATGGGTGGATCCTTTTTCAAGGACGTTCCTGATCTTTCTTTCGAACCGAAATCATCCGGATGGTAAAGGCAGCGTCTTGCCGTTGCGCGCGGCACTGGGAACCCTGGCCGCCGAGGCAGTCCGGGAATTCGATTTCAAGCAGGTTGCCGGTGCGTTGCCGGTGCGCGCCACCAATGGGATCGAGCGGGCGGGCACTGGAAACGGCCGTGGGCAGTTCGCCGTGCTCAATGGCATCGACGTGCTGAAGCGGCAGAACTTCGGACCGCTGAAGAAGCTGCGGATTGGCTTGATCACCAATCATACCGGGCGCGACCGGGAACGGAATTCGACCATCGACCTTCTTGACAACGCGCCCGAGGTGCAACTGAAGGCGCTATTCAGTCCGGAACATGGCATTCGCGGCGTTTTGGATGAGGCGGTTGGGGACACTAAAGATCAAAAGACGGGCTTGCCCATTTACAGTCTTTACGGCGCAGTTCCGAAACGGGAGCCCGGCCAGTCGGAGGCGGATTACCAAGCCGCGGCGCTGCGGGCGCGCCAGCCCCGGCCGGAGCAGCTCAAGGACCTCGACGCGCTCGTGTTCGACATTCAGGACATTGGCTGCCGTTTTTATACTTACATTTCCACCATGGGCGGCGCGATGGATGCCGCAGCAAAGGCGGGCATCAGGATGTTCGTGCTGGACCGGGTCAATCCCATCAATGGGGTCACCATCGAAGGACCGGTGATGACGCGGCATCCGAGCTTTATCGGCTACCACCCGATTCCCGTCCGGCATGGGATGACGGTAGGCGAGTTGGCCCGGATGTTTAACGAAGAACGTGCCATGGGCGCGGACTTGACGGTGATTCCGGTGGAGGGCTGGACGCGCGCCATGTGGCTCGACCAAACGGGGCTGCCCTGGATCAATCCTTCGCCCAACATGCGCAGTTTGACCGAAGCCACGCTTTATCCCGGGGTTGGTCTGGTGGAATACAATCCCGTCTCAGTAGGGCGCGGGACCGACACGCCCTTCGAGTGGGTGGGAGCTCCTTACATCGATGATCTCCGGTTGGACGCGGAGCTCAGCGCGGCGCGGCTGTCCGGAGTGCGTTTTGTTCCGGTTCGATTCACTCCGAACGCGAGTGTGTTCAAGAACCAGGAATGCGGCGGAGTGAACTTTGTTTTGACTGATCGCGATCGCTGCAACGTAGTGGAGATCGGAATTGTGCTGGCGCAAACGCTGCACCGGCTTTACCCGGATAAGTTCGAGATTGCGCGCTTCAGCAAACTGCTCGGGCACGAAGCCACGCTGGAAGCCATTAAAGCGGGAAAAGCGCTCGGCGAGATTAAGCGGCTTTGGGAAGCGGACCTTCAGCAGTTCAAGCAGCGCCGGGAAAAGTATCTGCTCTACAGGTAATCGGGTGACACTTTTCGGCTTGGCTGCCGCTCACCGGCGAAAGAGCGACCGGGCTATTTGGGAACTGTGGTGTGGCTGCGAAGCCATTCCAAATCCACGTTTCCGCCAGCCACATTGACGCTCTTGCGAACCACGTTGTATTGCGGCTCGACCCTCAGAGGACCGGTAAGCCATTTGTGAAGTTCGGCGTGACCATCACCGAAGCCGACCCCAACTGCGTAATTGTGATAATTCGCGGGAACATCCGGAAACTGGGCCGTGGCCATGCTTACCTGGAAGTAGCCATCGTTGATGCTGCCAGCGTGTTCCCCAATGAAGATGAAGGCGTCGGACGGAGCTAGCTCAGTCAATTCCGTGGTTTTGCGAAAGACCTTGTGAGCCGGGCTATAGTTGGGAGCGGTGTAATACAATGGAGGGCCGCTCATCACGTGTCCCATCTGGCTGTTCATGGAGTAGCTGCGAACCCGCTGTCCGTTCCTGGATGCAATCCGGTCGCTCGCGCATTTATAAACAGCCACCTGTTCGACAAGATAGGGCGCCAGAAGGCCTCGGCGAAGGGCTTGTTCGTCGATATTTGCCGACTGAACGCCCCAGCCCATGTAGGCTGGACTTACCCACCAAAGCCCCGATGGTGCGGAAGCTGGCGCGTTCGGCACCATGGTGTCCTCATAGTCGTCTGCATACATCACCCACGCGATTTGCATCTGCTTCAGGTTATTGAGGCACGCCGCAGCCCGGCCCCGTTCCTTCGCTTTGGCCAAAGCCGGCAAGAGCAGACCGGCCAAGATGGCAATGATGGCAATGACCACCAGCAATTCAATCAGCGTAAAGGCCCCCCGCCGGCTCCGAATTCTTGTTGAAGCGGAAATCGTGTTCATTTCAAGATTCACCTTTGCCCGAAAAATTACGGCGGCCGCGTCGGGCGATAACAGGGAAATCGCGTTCACGCGTAAAGGTGAACGCGATTTTTCCCGGGCGCAAGCCGTTATCCGCCGTTATTCGCGCCGGATCAGATAAAATCGCATCGGCCCGTTAGCCGGCACCGTGGCCCGAAAGAGGCCGGTGCCAGCAGGCGAACGCTCGGTGATGACCGCGCCACCTTCGGGCGAGTAGGTACCGTCCACCGTCGCGGAACTATACAGGGAAAGCGAGCCCGTGCTGTCGGTTGGATCGGCTGTAAAATCAATTTGGACATTCCCGCCAACGATCTGGATATCCGTGACTTCGATATCCGCCGCACCGAGGCTGACCACCCGGACGTTGTCGAAGATGCTGTAATTATCGATCGATCCCAGGGAAGGAAACTGGTCGTTGTGACCAATCATGATGGTGCCGCTGGCAGCGGCGCCGGTGTTGGTCACCTCAAGGATTTTCGCGGCATTGATGTAGAGCGTGAGCACGTCGTCGATATGCGTCACTTCCACGTCCGCCCAATGCTTGTCGCTCCCCGTTCCCGCCACGAAGTTGGTCACGTTGTTCGGCGAGCCGGCTATGGCCCAGGGCGGGCTGGCGAACACATCCGAAAAATCAGGCGTGTTGTTGCGCACCACCGCAGGGGCAGCGGCAACGCCCGGATTGCTCCGGACGTAAGCGGCAAAACCACGGTTGTTGCTGGCATCCCCGTCGATGGCAAACCAGATACCGTCGCCACCAGTGGCCGCATGGCGATTCAGCGCTGTTCCGGAATGGTTCACTCCAAAAATGGAATGCTCTGTCTGGCCGCCCGTGTCTTGCCCCACACTGATATAGATATCGAATCGCAAGGCAAAGTCTCCGCTGAACATCTCGCCGATCGGATACAGATTTACCGCCGCCGCCGCAGGGGCCTCGTCCTTGTTCACGCGCAGCTTCACACCGCTGGTGGTTCCCGAGGAATGCGGCGCGGGCGGGATGCCCTCGATACTATAGTCATAGGCAAACTCGGCGCTGAAATCGCCACTGCTGCTCCCGCCAGTATCCCCAAACACAATGTTCCAATTCGCCGAGCTGTCGGTGTCAAAGTTGTCCATGAAGAGCACTGTGCCCGGCTCTTGCTCGTCGTCCCGGATTTCCATGGCCACAGCGCTGTTGTCCGGGCTCAGGTTGTAATTGGAGTTGCTCGCGAGCGTGATGATCACAGACCGGTCTCCGTCCAAATTGCTGTTATCGATGGGAACAATCGAGTTTGTGACCGCAAGCGCGCCCGCAGGGATGACCACTGAGGTGGGCAGTGTCTGGTAATCGACTCCGTTCATCGCTGTCCCGGACAACGTGTAGTTGACCGTAAGCGCCTGATCAGGGCCTCCAATCCGGCCAATGACAAACCGGCCCGCGTCATCCGGCATCCGCTCATAGATGTTGGTGTGGGCGCCAACCAGGCTGACCGTGGGCGTTTGGGGAACAAAATTGGTGACACTAAAAGTCCCATCTGAACCGGTGATGGCGATGGACTGTAATCCTGGTGAAAAAACCCGCAAGCGTTCATGACCGCTGGTGACCATGTAAAAGTTTCCAGCCGCATCAAAGGCGACATCCCGCCCAAAGCTCGCACTGCCGGTGTTGATCAGCTTGGCGTTCTCCAGGTCAGGAATGCCATCCAGCAGTGGCACGATCCAAGTGCGGCTGTCGTTACGCACCACGGCCATAAAGCGCCCGTCAGGAGAAATCTTCACTCCGCGCGCCTGCCTAAGAATATCCGGCGCTGCTGGATCGGGAAATCCGTTGATCCGCTGCGTGTCGCCGAACGAGCTATAGACGAGATCCGCCAGATCGTTGGCATCGTTGTCCAGCGTGGGATCCGCCACGAAAAGGCCGGCTTCGTTGCCATCAAACCGGTTTTGCAGCAGGTAGTATTTTCCATCGGGCCCGATATCCAGGTCCACCGTCACGCCGGAAATCTGGAGCAAGGCCGGCTCGGCGACATCCACCGGGGCCACATCCGCCGGCAGCGGTCCGGAACCGATATCGTAACGTTTCACCCCATTGACGTTCGGGATGTCCGCATCCAGCGCATAAACCGTCAAATCGCCGTTGGTCAACGACCCGAAAGCAATCACCGAACTCCCGAAGCGTCCGTGGTTGGGTGAGTCATTGCCGGTGCCGGGCGACCCTTCTCCCACGAAAAGATTCATTCCATCCGCAACATTGGGATCGGTGACGTAAATCGTGCCGGTCATGTCGCCAAAGTTCCCTATGTAAAGGTTCCCATCTTCGCCCACTTCGATATGCCATGGTTTGTCGGGATCATCCTCGGGTGGATTCACGAAATCCAACCCGCCGGTTAAAGCCGCATCGCCCTGTCCAAAGGTGTCTGTGAAATCCGAGTTCAACACGAAAATGCCGTCGCCCGTCGGGCGCCCGGTAGCGGTGGTGGCATTGGTGACATTCGCCACGTAGATACGGCCGAAATAGGGGCTGGCCGGATCGGTCACCACCGCCACGCCCACTGGACGGAAAAACTGAAGGAGCCGGTTCGCGTCGTCGCTGATTTGCAAAGCTGCGCCGTCCTCGTAACCGAGACCGGAGGTCCTGCTGACCCGCACGTCGAAATCTCCACTGATTCCGAGATTGGACATGTGCAATCCCGCAGCCAAAGCCCCGAGATCATTCGTCACCGCGCCGCCGCTGGAAATGACCTCGACCTTGTCGGCAGCCTCATTGAGGCGAAAGGAAATGACGCCGGCGTCATTGGTCAGACCGGTTGCATAAGGAGTGCCTTTTGCGCACCAGGCGGCGAAGCATCCGCTAACGACAAGCAGGAGGAGTGGGAAACGAGCCAGATGATGGTGAACTGCGGTTTTCATGATACGACCAGGTTGCTTAATTGTTCATACTCGAAACACGCGGCCGTAGCCTGTGTACGGGGCTTTGGGAGCAGCCGGGAACCTAACTGCTGCAAAGCATGCACACAAAGGTGGGCTTTTTGCAAACCAAAAGCTTGGCTGTCTTGCTGTCACAAGAAGTAGCCAACAATTGGCCCGTGTCCGGCGAACGCCGTGCGATAGGGACGGCCGCGGTCCGAAGAGACCCGGCGATGGACGAGCGGGCGCCGCCGGGTTCCCATTTGGCCCAGACTGGCCTCCTCCTCCATCACTCCCGCCCGTTGCTTTTTCCCGAACTTTTCAATGCAGCATTTGGATGTGCCGGGTGTAGTCTTGGCTTCGGTGAAATGGATGCCTTCATTGGTCGCCTATTGTCTGGCCATCAGTACACTGAGCTGGGCTCTCTGTTAACCACGCCGGCCGACGATCCCCCGGACTTAAGCGTCTGGCCAAATCAAACCAGTCGCGCCAACAGCGACGGCTGGCTCGCTGAAAACCATGATCCTGACCAATGATGCCAACGGCGATTTTGCGATGCGCTCCTCTTTTTCGGACACGGGAGACTTGGCGAGATGAGGTGGCGGCCGATGGACCGGATTGCCGGAATTCGGATTTGCAGCCTGCTCCTTTCAACAGTCTACGCTTCATTTCGGCGGCGCGCGATTCTCGAATTCCTCGAGGCGCTTCTCCAACCGGTTGACCCGCTGAAGAAGATCCGGCAAACGGTGAATCGCCAAAATCTGCCGTTTGGTCTGGCGGTCTGGCTGTGCCGGAGATCCCAGCCACTTTTCACCGGGAGGAATGTTGTGCATCACGCCTGATTGACCAGCCACGCTTGCCCCGTCGCCCAAGATGATATGTCCGGCCAGACCGGCCTGCCCGCCGATAACAACGCAGTTACCGAGTTTGGTGCTGCCAGCGATTCCGACCTGCGCCACCACGATGCAGTGCTCGCCAATGACGACATTATGCGCGATTTGAACCAGGTTATCGATCTTGGTTCCCTTGCCGACGACGGTCGAGCCGAGCGCGCCGCGGTCAATGGTCACGTTGGCGCCGATTTCGACGTCGTCGCCGATGATCACGTCGCCGATCTGCGGCACCTTCAACTGCCTTCCTTGATCGAACACGTAGCCGAATCCGTCCGAACCGACCACCGTTCCGCCATGAACGGTCACACGATGGCCCAGTTTCGTGCCTGGATAAAGCGTCACGTTTGGGAACAACTGAACCTCGTCGCCGAGCCGGCAGTTCGCGCCCACGTAATCGCCACTCCAGAGAACGCTGCCCGCGCCGATTTCCGCGCCGTCTTCCACCACAGAGAGCGGACCGACGTGCGCTTCGGGATGGACCTGTGCCGAAGGGGCGATGACCGCGCTGGGATGGATTCCCGGCGCTGGCTTCCGTTGCGGGAAAAAGAGCGGCAGGACCTTGGCAAAGGCAATCCGCGCGTTCGGCACGCGAATGAGAACCTTTTGTTTCGAATGAAAATCGCCGCTGACGAGGATCGCGGAAGCGGCGCTTTGTTCCGCCCGCTCGAAATAGCGCTCGTTCTCGGCAAAGGTGAGATCGCCGGTTTGCGCAGTTTCCGCGGGAGCAAAGCCGGAGAGTTCCACCGAGGCGTCCCCTTGCACCTGCCCCTGCAAATGGCTGGCAAGTTCCGCCGCGCTAAAAGCGCCTTGTTTCTTTGTTGGTTGCAAACTCATCGACGGTTCCGCGCGGCCGGCCTGCCGCAATGATCCTGATAATGATTCGCTCCGTTCGAATTCAAAAGATTTGCCGGGAACATGGGGAAAACGTGATCAAATACCCCGCTGAGTTATGACGCGATTCTGTTCGCCCAGCACGATAACCTTCGGCTCCCAACGCTTGGCCTGCGCTTCTTCGACGGCAGTGAAACTCATAATGGTCAATAAATCCCCGGGGTTGCCCAGATGGGCTGTGGCGCCATTCAACACGATCGCGCCTGTTCCGGACTCCCCGGGAATCACGTAAGTCTCGAACCGGGCGCCGTTGCTCAGATTACCGCAGAGAATTCTTTCGTACGGGTAGAAGCTGGCTTCCTTCATCAACAGGCTGTCTATGCTCAAGCTTCCTTCGTAATTGAGGTTGGAAGCCGTAACCATTGCGCGATGGATTTTCGATCGTAAAACCTGCACCTGCATACAAATCAGAGTCCGAGCGCCAGAATCAACGGCTTTCAAAATGGTCCGTTCGAAGCGCGCCGCCAAGTCACCCGTTGACTTGCCAATTTCGCTTCACTATAAAGACAGCGTCACCGTATTCAACCTCTTTGGTAACAACAGCAGCAACAGGCGTTGAAATCCAGGCACAAGTTATGAGCAGAAAGATTCGCTACGGCATGGTCGGAGGGGGCAGAGGAGCGTTCATCGGCGCGGTGCACCGCATCGCCGCTGCCATCGATCAACAAATCGATCTGGTTTGCGGGGCCTTTTCGTCAGAGCCCGAGCGATCGAAGGCGAGTGGCGCCGATCTTTTTCTGCCTGCCGAGCGCTGTTACGGCAGTTTCGAGGAGATGATCAAAGCCGAAGCCAAACTGCCCGAAGGCCAACGCATGGATTTTGTGGCCATTGTCACGCCGAACCATGTGCATTTCCCACCGGCAAAGCTGGCGCTTGAAAATGGATTTCACGTTCTGAGCGACAAGCCCGCCACATTTGACCTTGCGGAAGCGAAGAAGCTGCAGGAACTCGTCAAAAAAACCGGGCTTCTTTACGGCTTGACTCACAACTACACCGGCTACCCTCTCGTCAAAGAGGCCCGGGACATGGTCCGCGCCGGCAAACTGGGCAAAATCCGCAAAGTCGTGGTCGAGTATCCGCAAGGCTGGCTCGCCACACCCCTCGAGGCCAGTGGTCAGAAACAGGCCGATTGGCGCACCGATCCCAAACGCTCAGGCGCAGCCGGCTCCATCGGCGACATCGGGACCCACGCGGAAAACCTGGCCGAATACATCAGCGGATTGCAGATCGATGAACTCGCAGCTGACATCACCGCCTTCGTCGAGGGCCGCAAGCTTGATGACGACGGGAACGTTTTGCTTCGCTTCAAAGGCGGCGCCAAGGGCGTCTTGCATGCCTCGCAGATCAGCGTGGGC
>CAZCUL010000203.1:0-4169 GCA_964501475.1 uncultured Verrucomicrobiota bacterium
ACTGCGGAGGATGGATGGCTTCGCCTGCATCCTCTACGCCTTCGAGGGCGGCCAGAATCTGGCCGACCTCGGTCAGGCGCAGGTCGTTGACGAGCGGCTGGACCGTCGTGAGCACAACCGACTTGGGATCGGCGACGAGGCTCTCGTAATGTTTGAACTCGTTGAGTTGATCTTCGAGCACTTGAATCTGCTGCACCTGGTGGTTGACCCAACTTCGCGGATTCGCAGCGACGAAATTCATGGAGCGTGTCAAGTCCTGGACCTGATAGCGGCGAATCCGCTCCGATGGGCAGGTCATCTCGCCTGTCCGCCGTAGTCCCGCGGCTGCGACGCGGCTGCGGGACGAACTTCGCGATTTCCTGCGCCGTGTTGATGACCGACTGAACGGTGTTGGCCGGGTCGTAAACGATCCATTGCGCGCGCGCCGGCACGCTGATGCCGAGCGTCACGAGTGCGACTGCGATGAACTTTTTCATGGTGTGCCTTTCGTTATGTTCTCGCTGGACGGCAGCAACACGCCGCCAATCACGTGAAAGGATCTACCACGAATCGAAGAAACGTCGGTGTATGACGCTCACGAGATTCAACGAAGTCCCAGAAGAGGAAACCGAAAGACCAGGGCGGCTCAGAATGATGTCGGGAAATAAACTCAAACTGGCCTCGCGAAATCCACGAGCTTTCCCGGACGTGGCCAGAATCCAGCTATTTGATACTGCAGACGATCCTTTGATAACCCACCAGCGGCGGTGTGCCGTTGTCGGTCACTTCGAGGATGATGTGGACCTGGTTGCCGGGTTCGTTGAGAACGACAAAGCTCGCCTGCTGGTCGGGGTCGGTACAGGAAATCTGGCCAACCTGCTCTTGTCCGGATTTCCCGATGCACGACTGGTTGGCGTGGACATGGTGCAGGACTTCATCAGCCAGGCCAAGGACAGGTTTTCAAGTCACGGCGAACGAGCGTCTCTCATTTGTGCAGATGTTGCGGACTTCGACCTTCCATCGGAGGGCGACATCGTCGTCACTTCATTCATGTTCCACCACTTGGACGACTCACATAAGCAGAATTTCTTCCGCCGAATTCATGGCGCTTTGCGCTCAGACGGTTGTTTCGTCAATCTCGATTTCGTCCGCTCGCCAGCGGGTTTTACGGGCGCGTGTTCGACGACCAGCCAATCAACGCGATGAAGGCAGAAGGAGTCAGCCACGAGCGGATTGAAAGGGAATATATCAAGCATCGCGAGTTGGAAATCCCTGTACCGGTTGAGACGCAGCTCCGCTGGCTCAGGGAAACGGGTTTCACGGATATCGAGTGCTTTTGGAAGTTTTTGAATCTGGCCATGTTCGGCGGTCGAAAGCGATCCTTGTGATGCTGCCTGATCGCAAGAATCGTCAAGCGTAGCCCGACGGTTTGGGTTAGGATGTGTTCCACGGTTGAGTCTGCCAATGTTCCCGTGCTGGACGGACCGACCAACACAAACCTGAACACGATGCCGAATCCTGCGCACCGCTCGCTTGAGGAAATGATTCCGCTCCTGGTCCAGGTGCAGCGTGACCTCGACGAGGAGCTGGATCTCGACACCCTCGCCCGGCGGTTTGGCCACTCGCCGTTTCATTTTCATCGGCGGTTCAAGGAAGTTGTGGGCGAAACGCCGAGGCAGTATGTGCAGCGCCTGCGCTTGGAGAAGGCGGCCTACAAGCTGCAGATCACGAACGCGAGCATTCTCGACATCAGCCTTGCGCTCGGCTTCCACAATCACGAGACGTTCACGCGGGCCTTTCGCAAACATTTTGGTTGCACCCCCAGCCGGTATCGTGAAGAAGGCCTGATGGCGCAGGCCGAACGCCTCAGACGCAAACGATCCTTCCGCGGCGACGAATGCGTGGTGTCGGAAGTGCGTTTCGAAACCTTTCGGCCGATGCAGCTTCTTGCGATTCGAAACGTCGGCAATTACTACGACATTGCCGACGCCTTCTCCGACGAAGACCACCTGTGGAACGAGCTGGTCGCGTGGGCACGCGCAAACAATGTGGCCTACGCCTCCATCGCACTTGGCTTGTTCCATGACGATCCGACCGTGACGCCCAAGGAGGCCCAGCGGTGCGACGCTTGCATTCCGATTCACAGCCCGGTGGCGGGATCACCGCGCATCCGCTGCATCGAATTCGCGGGCGGTCCTCACGGTGTGGTCGAACACACCGGCCCCGCCTCGACCCTGCTGGAAGGATTCCAACACGTCGCGGACGGCATCCGGCGTTCGACTGAATACGAGTTCCGCGATGGTCCCGCCCTCGAGATCTATCGGAGCTTGCCCCTCGGCGCGGCCGCTGTGCTGGACCACACTGACCTGTGCTTCCCCGTCCGGAAGAAAGCCAAATCATGAAATCCAGACTCAAGAAGGCCGCCCTCGTTCTCTTGGTGCCGTTTGGCTCCTGGGCGGTCCTCTGCAACTTCGAAAGCATCGCCATGATCAAGGAACACCGCGAAATCACCGTGCAGCAGCCTCGCGAAAAGGTTTTTGCATTCCTCACCGACGACAGCAAGCTCTCGAGCTGGGTGAAGGGCATCGTCTCGATCGAGCCGTTTGGTGAACCCAAGGAAGGGGTGGGTGCCAAGGCCAGGCTGGTCGTCAACGTCCCCACCGAGATGGAATTTGTCTCGACCATCTCCGAATGGGAGCCGCACCGTCGCTTCGCCTGGTCGGTGGATGTCAAAGAGATGGCCAGTATGGCGATCTACACGCTCGACGAAGTGGATGGAGGAACCAAGGTCACCCTGGATGTCGAGCACCGCCTCAAAGGCTTCGTCATGAAGTTCATGTCGCCGTTCATCCGTTGGCACCTCAAAAGCGAACGCGCCAAGGAAATGGAGCGCCTCAGAAAGGTGCTGGAAAAGCTTTAAACAGAAGACACCATGAAGGTTCCATCCGCAACTTACCAGAAGAGGCCGATTCGATTTCTGGAGCTTTGGCAGCACGGGGCGTGGCGGCTGAAGGTTTACGGAATATCGAGTGGCCGGCCCGCACCGTGAGACGAGTTGATCGAAGCCGCAAAGGCCGGGGCGGCGGAGAGGCTCACGGGCATTCCGTGTCGATGAAACACTACTCCGTTGGCTTTCTTGGTGTTCACGACGGGCAAACGGCCAATTTCGTCTTCGTGGACTGGTGCGCGGATGAGAACGAATTGCACCATCATGTATTCATTTCTCCCACCGATCATCCGACGCGACTGCGTTACGCCACTCCATCGGGTATCGTCGCGTGTGTTTGGGACTTGCGGCTGATGGCCTTCGAACGTGATGCGTGGTTGGATACCGTGCTCAGGCGAAAGGACGGACCCGACGTCGAAGCGTATTTGCGCCAACAACTCAGCGAGGACGCTTGATTGCATGGCCGACCACAAAACCAACGCGAGTAACGAGGCCCTGATTGAATTCGCCGCGATTCAGTGGGAATCGCCGGCCCGTGGCGTCCACGTCAAGCAAGTGCTGCGAGGCGTCCGGCTGCTGCTTCTTACGCAACGGAAACGCCTTTGCCTTGTCCAAGAGCGCGATCAGCCGCGTCGGCGTGACCTGCGGCGCGGGCTGGACGATTTCAGTCCCCGGACGGTCTTCGAGATTGAGCGCGAGCACGGGGGCGTAGCTCTCAATCAACTTGAAGACGTAGGTGCGCTTGTTCCAGCGGATGTTCAGGTTCGTCGCCGCTTTGCGCGTCAGCGCGCGAACGGGCACGAATGATGAACCCTTCGCGTGCGCAAGCTGAAACTGCCCTGGTGTCTTCCCGTCGGCTGTCACGCCCACGGCGTCAATCGCAGCGATTGGACCGGGAAAGCTGATCGTCGTAACGCGGTTCGGCGAACCGGCACGGTGACGACAACCCGCTCGTCCAGCGTGACGCGCTGAATCGCCTCTGACGGCGCGGCCAGCGCGACGGTCGCCGCTAGAAGGAGAAGGCCAGGCATGAAATTCATTTTCATGCACCACCATTACCGCCAAACCTCCCTTTCGGGTGTATGTCAGCCACAACATGACGATTGAAACGTCCGGTCTTACAACGGAAGGCCACGAAGGAATCACGGGAGGAGCTTGGGAAGTTTGGGAGCCAGTATTGCCCTTTTGGCTTCTGTTTTTCGCATTACCTGTTAGACAATTTAGATGTTCCAATGAGTGAAGC
>CAZCUL010000204.1:0-7865 GCA_964501475.1 uncultured Verrucomicrobiota bacterium
ACCCGCCGTTCCAGCCGCGCAAGATCGTGCACCGGCGCGGGAGACTGCGGTTCGCGCCTCAGACGACAGCACCGGCGTGGATGTGCGCGTCCTGAGCGATGCGGATTCTCAAGACGTTTTCCAGTCAATCCAGGCCACGCGCTGGCGGGCGCGGGTCGCGCCGTTTCCCATTCCGCCAGAAAACCTGGATCCGGATGATCCACAGTTGAACAGCCTGCCCGTCTTCGAGCTTGGAGAATACCTGCTGTTCCCGGATGAGCCGCTGGAGTTTTACGTGCCCATTCCGCCGATGCCCAGCGCGCCTCAACCCACACTCATTCTGGAAGCAGCCAGTGGCTGGGAACTGAGCGCGAACGACACGGTCGAGTTGTCACAATTCCAACTGCCTCCGCTCTTTGCTCCGGGCCGCCGTTTGCTGTCCGAACGGTCGGAGAATCATCTCATCCTGCGGTGGTTCCACCCCAACGCGCTGTTGCAACAGGCCTTCAACATAAACGGACCATGGAATTCGATGCCCAGCGCCTCGAGTCCGTTTGTTACCACCTTGGATCCGATCGTGCCCGGACAATTCTTCCAATTGCTCTTTCCAGACGAGAATCAAAATGACCAATGAAAGCCGGCCCCCCGGACAGAGGCAAACTATGGAGGCCCGCTAACCTTCGGATTCCATCGCGGCGGGCGGTCCGCTGACGTATGAGCTTTGCGGCCTGCGAAACCCGGCGCTGCTGTTGCCTGATTGGGAACCGACCTCAAAAGAAGCCGCACCCTGGATCAGTCCCGGGCTTGCGACTGTTGTTCGCATCGCTGCTCTTCCTGGGCGCCACTGACAACACCCGGGCGCAATCGACTCGCGAACAGGCGGTGACTGCGCTTTTGGCTCCTGGCAGTGGAGTCATTATCGAGACCAACGTATCCACTGTCTGGTCGCCGTTTGCCGATTTCGGCTTCGGTGCGGGATTTGAAGGATTGCTGCCAGCCGGAAGCGCCGTCGATCCGAAGTTTCCCGATATCCAGCCGTTCCCCGGTCCGGGAATGGCTGCGACCGACCCGTCTTATTTCTTTTGGGTCGATGACTCGCCATCGACGCGATTTGTGCATTCGGTGCGTTTTATCCTTGTCGATGCCGGTGCTTCCAACCCGACGCTCGCCAATGGCGGGATCACTGTAAGCACGCAAGGCTGGTGGCCGGTCATTACCCTGCCCGAGGCGGGTGCACGCGAGTTCTTCAGCGCCGACTTTGAAATGGCTTCCGATCTGCCGTCCGGAGCGCGCAATCCCCAGGGATTGATTGCCGGACCGGCGCCCCCGGCTTCGGGTTGGGTGCCGATGGCGGCGCCCGGCATTCATCTTCTGGCGTCGAGCAACCAGACTTCGAACCGCGCCTGCGGCCTCGTCTTTACCGGCGCCGAAGGGGTTGCGTTCTCCAACGATGTGGTCACCTACCGGAACGACCTGATCCATCATTACGGTGTAGATCCCGGCCGAATCAAAACGGTCAACGACGGCAAACCGGCCACCCGGCCCCGCCTTATCATTGCGATCCGCGAACTGTGCGACATCGAGCCGCCATGCGATAAAATCTTCATTCGAATCACCTCCCATGGAGGAGTCAGAAGACTGGTGCTGTCGGATGGCAGCATCCGTTCCGACGAATTGTGCCGTCTCTTCCAGCCCCTGGTGGCCAAAGGGGTGCCCATTTGCCTGCTCTTGGATGCGTGTCTGGCCTCGAGCATACCTGACGCTGCAAACTGGAACTTTCCTCCAGGCAGCTCGTTGGTTTTTTCCTCGCAGCGCGACAGGAGCGCCTGGGGAGGGCGTTATGTGGAAGGCGCTTTCGGCCTCTATTCAAGAGCCTTCTCCGATTGTCTGAACTCGGACCCGACAGCCAGCCCCAGTGCGGACCTCGATGGCAATGGCCTCATCGACGACTGCGAAGCCCACGATTGGGTCCTCACCCGCAATCCATGTTACACGCCGATCACCCGCCTGGGTCCGGCGGATTACATGCTTTATCCTGCTGGCGAGGCCACCGGTGGGGGGAGTATCTCCGACTACATTCGCGGACTTTATCCCGATCCCCGTCCGCAAAAACGCACCGTCGGGCGCAACCCATTTGCCACCATCACGACCGTCCGCAACGGCACCACCACCGACAAAACCGACTTCCATATCCTCTATCAAGGGAACGTCAGCAATGGCCTGACGATCGTCGAAGCCATGCGCTCCAATCCGGAAGGCAGACCGGTTCGCCCCTGGGCGACCAACGGCTTGACCATTGCCTATGACTCGACCAACGACCAGACGATGGTGTGCTGGGAGGACGCGAGCGACTTTTTCATTCCCGGTGAATACCTCAACGTCCGGGTCTTTCGGACCCAGGGCGGACTTCGCCCCGCGTCGGCATTTTGGACGCCGACCGCGCCTCCGCCCATGCGGCCCGCGCCTGCGGATGCCGTGCCCTCCCGCTGGCTGACTCTTTACACGGTCCCGGACGAGGAAGGTTTACAACTTTACGTTGTCCAGGGGGCTGAGACGCTTCCCGCGCAAGCGACCAGTTGGCTGGCCATTTCCGCTCTGTCGCCTCTGCCGCCGGAAGAGCTCCATCCAGACTCGCCGGCCGTAGAGAATTTACCGGCCACCTCCCTCGGCAGCCACACGCTGCCGTCCGACGCGCCTTTGGAACTGGATGTGCCCGTTCCGCCACCGCAATCCCGCGCGCCGTTGCCCACCATGATTTTCCGTTCTGACGGCGCCTGGTCGCTCAATGGCAGCGACACCATCCAGCTCGACCAGTTCATCCTCGACCTGCCGCCCGAAGACACTGCGTGCATTACCAATTGCCCAGGCACCGGCGTCTTCATGACGGTCAATCCGCCAGGAAGCAACTCGATGTTTCAGTGGTACAAGGACGGCCAGCCAATCGCCGGCGCCACAAACGGCACCCTGACGTTGCTTGACCTCCGTGGCATCGACGAGGGCATTTACACCGGCATCGCTACCAATGCCGCGGACGTGAAACGCAAGTTTTTTAAACTGTTCATTGTGGACAACACGCCGCCCACGCTCAATTGCCCGTCGAACATCATTGTGGAATGCGCAGGGCCGGGCGGCACGCCGGTGAACTATCAGGTCAGCGCCGGTGACAATTGCGGCGGCAGCGTCAGCATCGAATGCGAGCCGCCGCCCGGCAGCCTCTTTCCGCTGGGAACCACATTCGTGAGCTGTATCGCCCGCGATACTTTCCAAAATCCCGCCGTTTGCACATTCACCGTCACGGTTGTGGATACAACGCCCCCGGAACTTTCCTGCCAGCCGGACCGCCTCTTTACCTCTTCCGGACCGATTATCTTCAGTTACTCGATAGACGGCTTCGACAATTGCGACGGCGAGAACGTCACTGTGGATTGCCAACCGCCCTCCGGCAGTATCTTCCTGCACGGAACGACATTGGTCACATGCACGGCCGCCGATGCCAGCGGCAATCAGTCCACTTGCACGTTTACGGTCACGGTCCGGCGACCTGGCGATTCTACCATCACAGCCGCCCGCCAGGACGGCAGCCTCACGCTCTCCTGGAACGATGAGGGCGCGGTTCTGGAGCGAGGCGATACTGCGCTCGGCCCGTGGACATCGATGCCTGGCGCCGCCAGCCCGCACACCATTACGATCAATCCCGCGCTGCCAGAGGAGTACTTTCGTCTCTTTTTCCCCGAGGCGATTCAGCAGCTTCAAGGCGTCTTCAACAGCTCCGATCCGGCCGGCGCGAATACCGCCTATGAACAATTCTTCAACCTCGGTGCCGGCGCCATCGAACCACTCATTCAACTCACCGGTTCGTCCGGCGCTTTTGCCGGCAACGCCTATCAGCATCCGCTCAGTTCGCGCACCCCCATGGATCCGCTTTCGGTCAAGATCGTTGCGGTTTACCTGGTCGATGGAATTTTACTGGGCAGTCACACGCCCCACTATGCTCCTGCCTTGATTAGCGAGACGCCAATGACACCGCAGCAAAAGGAGGATCAGGCCGTGAGCCTGTATCAGAACTGGTGGTTCGCAAATCGAGGCAAATCGCTGCAGGAGCTGCGGGAAGGTTCGCATCCGTTCGAGGGAAGCGGCCTGCGCTGGAACGGGCCGCTGCTGATCGACCAGGCAGCGCCGGCTGAAGGCGTCGCGCGCACGAACTCGAGCACGCCTGTTTATCCCTTCACCAACAACCCGTGCCTCCGCATGCTCGATGGCGCGGACGCCGGAACCGAGCCCGATTCCTATGCATGGGAATATCGCCCCCTTCAGCCGCGTGGACCCTCGCCCTACAACTGCATGGCCTGGGCGGTGAATTGTTACACCGATCGCTGGCTCGACACCCCCGCAACCAGGACAGCCGTCTGGGAACAGGTGCTCCGCGACTACGGTTATGACGTCGCCGCCGGACCGCTGGCTTGCGAAGGCCGATGCGCTGAGGGGCGGGGCCCCAAGTTGAAAATGATCTTCCACGTCAAGCCCGGCGAAGAGCCAGGCGACGAGAACTGGGTGCACGTGATGAAGCAGGAAGACGACGGCGATTGGAGCAGCAAAAACGGCCAGGGCCCGCTCTTCGAGAACATCAAGGATTGCGAAAAGTTTTTAGACAGGCACTACAAGGTCCCCAACGGCCAGATGCGTCTCATCCGTTGCTATTGCAAATGACCGCCGAACTTCACTTCGGCTGCCGACCGTTCCCGCGAGCGCAGATCACCTGTTCGCGTCATCGGCCATCATCATGTCGTCCACCGCATTCGCCAGCGCCGCAAGGTATTCGTCGCCTTTGGGATGGTGCGTCAGTGCCGCCAGGATGTAATGCCGGTTCGGCCCGGTCACGAGGGCGCAGTCATGCCGCCAATCCTCCCACGAACCCCATTTCCGAATGACCTGAACGTCGCGTCCGGCCAGCCCTTTGAGGAATTTGATGTCGTCGTGCGGGATTTCGGGCGACTCAAAAATCTCCCGCATGGTTTTCGACGCGGCCCGCGACACGAGCCGGCCTTGCTCCAGCATCAGGAAATAGCGGAGCAACTGCCGCACAGTCGCGGCGTGGGAGTGGTCGCCGATGGAATCGCCGTAACGTTCGTCGCTCTGGCCGTAATGTTTGCCGATCCAAATTCCGCCGCCGCAATTCGTATTGTAGAAATGATAGGAGTTGAGCACCGCTTGAATCCGCTTCAGGCCCAGCTCGCGGGAAAACCTCGCGGCCGCCTCATTGTTGGAAGCCTTGGTCATCAAGCCAAGCTCGTGGCGCGTGAGGGCGCTGAGATTTGTGGCAGCCTCGGGATGAAGTTCAAAATAGGCCAGCAAAATACCGACCTTCGGAACACTGGCCGCATATTCGCCGCGGTCGGGATGAATCATCGCCAGGCGCAAGGTTTTCAAATCGAGCAGGCCCGCCGCGGCCTGCCCGCTGGTCAGGCCGTATTGCGCGCGCAGGCCGGCGTCAATTGTTTCCAGCCTGGCCTGTATCAGCGGATCAACGGGCGTATCGCAATCCAACCGGTAACGGTCGAACTCGGAATTCATGTCGGGCGCAACGGTAGCGCAACCGGCGCCGCAAAGCGCTATCCACAAAAGCGCGCAGGCCGGCAGGACATCGAACGGCGCAGCCGGGAGTTTGAACATGGAGCTGAGCAAAGCGCGAGTTACAGTTCACATCTGACGAAGAAGGCAAAGAATTGTCAATCGTCCGGACTGACCCGGCTCGCACAATTCTCGGCTTGAAAGCGGCGACATTGCAGTGCGGAGCGGCACGGCGGCGAAAACGTTGCTGCGCTGAACAGAGGGGGAGCGCGAGGCGTGGTTGGACGCGGTGACGAACGATCCGCTCCTGCCGGCCGGAATCGTGGCAGGAATGTCATTTTAAAACATGCACTTCATCTGCGTTGCTCGTTCCAGCAGCATCAAGTAATCGGTCTTGGGAATCAGGAAAGCGCCAAACTGCTCGAGATGCGGCGTCATCCATTGAGTGTCGAGGAGAAGAAAACCGCGCTTCCGCAAACGCTCCACCAGCGCGACCAATGCCACCTTCGACGCATCAGTCTCGCAACAAAACATACTCTCCCCAAAGAAGGCGCCTCCAATGCGCACGCCGTAAAGGCCGCCGGCGAGTTTGCCTTCGATCCGCGCCTCGATGCTGTGGGCGTGTCCTTCCCGGTGCAGCCGGCAGTAGCTCTCGATGATCTCGCGTGAAATCCAGGTGTCGCCGTGAGCCGCCGCGCAGGCGCGAATCACTGCCTCGAATTCCTGATCTGCGGTGATGGTGAACCTGTTTTTGCGGAGGGTCCGGCGCAATCCGTGCGAAATGTGGAAGCGCTCATCCAACGGAATCAGCGCCCGCGGGTCCGGAGAAAACCAGGCGATTGTTCCGCGCCGGTTGATGGCCATGGGAAAGGTCCCGCCGCGGTAGCCCTGCAACAATAACTCGCTATCCAACACGCGGGCAGGGTAGCTCGAGCGGCTCTTCCATGCCAGACCGCCGACGCCGCGTAACCCCGGCATCCCTGCCGGCACGGCCCTGCGATTATCCCGGTTACCGGTGAAACGAAAACTGGTTCTTCGTTTCGATTCTTTGCCCGTTCACTTCCAGGATTGGATAAATGAGAAAATTGATCGGTCCGGACGCAGGAGCCGGCTCCACGATCAGGTCGCGCCCCACCGTTATCTCAAAGCGATTTGCCGGATGATGGCCGAAATAGTAATCAGCCAGACTCGGGCTCTTCCACGCTTCGCTGATGTCCACCGGCACCCATTTGCCGTCGGCTTCAAATTCAGCCCAGCAATGATAACCGGCGATTTCGCCGCCGTCGCGATCCGCCGGAATCGTGTAGCCGATGGCGAAACGCGCCGGGATGCCGACGGAACGCGCCAGCGCGATGAAGTAGGCATGAAAATCGGTGCAGTTTCCCGCACCGACCTCGCAAGCATGATTGGCGTCGCCTTTGCCCCAGCCGGACCCGGTCTTGTCATAGCGCATCCGTTTCAACACATGATCGTAAAGCGCGCGGCCGCGCTCCAGCTCCGTCTTCAGGTCTTTTGTGAGGCTGAAGGCGATGGTTCGAAAGGTCTCGTTTGTCGGAACCAGCCGGTCTGGTTTCAGAGCGCGATCAAAGTCGCGCTGCTTTCCCCGGTAAGTTCCCTTTTCCTTGCGGTGGACGCGGTATTGGATTTTGACTTTTTGGCCGCTGTCCTCCGGTCGTACTGCCAGCACCAGGACTCGGTTGGCAAACTCCCGCTCGCGCACCCGGCGCGGCCTGGTGGGCGCGGAAACGGTTTGAACATCCACGTTTTGGAACGAATCGGACCTGGCCAGTGGCAGCCATAAAGTGCCCGGTTGTTCCAGTTGGGGCAGCTCGACCACATAGGTGAACTCGAACTGGTCCGTGGGCTGGACGATCTCTTTCTTTTCAGCATTCGCGCTGTTCAGGACCGCCGACATCAATATCAGAATTGATGACATTGCTCTTCGTATTCTCATGGTTCGACTGGGTTTTGTGGTTGCGAGTTGGATTTGAAAACGGCGCGCAGCACACCGGCCAGCGCTTCGTCCTGCCGGGGAAAGATTGTCCGCAAATCGATCTTAAAGCGGCCCGCGCTCATGTAACCAATGATCGGCAAGCTGGCGGCGCGCAATCGGGCGCTCAACTCTTCCAGACTCTGGTTCGCCGGAACCAGATCGACCGTTACGGAGGGGATGACTGACTTCGGCAAGGTGCCGCCGCCAATCCGGGCTTCGCCCTGGCCGATGGACGCGCTCACCGGCAGGCCGCGCAAAGACTCGACAAGGACAGCGGCCCGGCGCTTCAGGTCTTCGAGCGGGATCTTGAGCAATTCCAAAACAG
>CAZCUL010000205.1:0-14080 GCA_964501475.1 uncultured Verrucomicrobiota bacterium
TGGACGGGACTACCTTGAGCGCATGCAGAGCGCGGCGGCCCGGATGCAGACTCTCATCAACGACCTTCTTACGTTCTCGCGTGTTATCAGCACCAATCAGCCCTTTGTGGCAGTAGATCTCGGAGCAGTGACCAGGGAAGTTTTGAGCGATTTAGAGGTGCGCATTGAGCGAACCAAAGCAAAAATCGAACTCGGAAGCCTGCCCACCATCGACGCCGATCCGTTACAAATGCGGCAGTTGTTGCAGAACCTCATCGGAAATGCGCTCAAGTTTCAACCGTCTGATAGGAAGCCACTGGTGAAGATCAATGCGGAGATTCGCCTGGAGCGCAACAGCGGGCGGGACGAGTGCGTGTTGACTATTGAGGACAATGGCATCGGTTTCGAAGAAAAATATGTGGAAAAGATATTTGCGGTCTTCCAACGACTCCATGGCCGCGACGAATATGAAGGAACCGGGGTTGGCCTGGCAGTCTGCCGACGTATCACAGATCGACATGGTGGAACAATTCTGGCCGAGGGCCGACCCGGCGAAGGCGCCACTTTCGTCGTCACACTTCCAGTCCGTCATCTCGAACAAGAAGCTGCTTCATGAATACTAGTCCCAAATCCATTTCCATTGTCATGGCGGACGACGACGCCGATGACCGCCTCTTGGCCGCCGATGCGCTAGCCGAGTGCCGGTTGGCGAATGATCTCCACTTCGTCGAAAACGGCGAGGAGTTGTTGGATTATCTTTATCGGCGGGGTAGATTCAGCGATGCTGCCAGTGCTCCGAGACCCGGCTTGATTCTTCTTGATCTGAACATGCCCAAGAAGGATGGGCGCGAAGCGCTCCGAGAGATCAAAGCCGATCCTGAGCTTCGTAAAATACCGGTCATCGTACTGACAACCTCCAAGGCGGATACGGATATTTGCCGAATCTATGATCTGGGTGCCAACTCCTTCATTGCCAAACCGGTCACCTTCGAGTCGCTGGTTAACGTCATGAAAGCCATCGGCCGGTATTGGTTTGAAATTGTTGAGCTCCCCCCGAAGAAGTAAGTGGACGCTGCTCTTCAAGATCAACCGCTGAAGGTTCTACTGGTTGAGGATGATGAGGATGACTACATCCTCGCCCGGAGCCTTTTAGATGATATTCAAGGAAGGCGCTTCAGACTGGATTGGGTCAAGAACTACCAAGCCGGTCTCGAGGCAATGCTCCGAAGCGAGCATGACATCTGTTTGGTCGATTATCGCCTGGGAGCCGAAAACGGAATTGATCTCCTCCGGAACGCAATTGAGCAAGGTTGTGAGCCTCCGATTATTCTTCTAACAGGCCAAGGGGAACATCAGATCGACGTGGAGGCAATGAAGGCCGGCGCCGCCGATTACCTGGTCAAAGGCCGCCTTGACCCGGGACTGCTGGAGCGTTCCATCCGCTATGCCATTGAGCGATCCCGCGCGGTGGCGAAAGCGGCGGCCAATCAGGAGCGCCTGGCGGCCTTCGGAGCTGAAATTGGCTTGGCTTTGACGTGCCGCGATTCTCTCGATGCCATCCTGCGACGCTGTGCCGGCGCCATGGTAAAGTACCTTTCCGCAGCCTTGGCACGTATTTGGATTTATGAACCTGAAGACGAACGTCTGAAACTTGGAGCCAGCACCGGGTCGGTATCGGACGGCGACACCTCCCCGATGAAAACGCCCAAGGTGGAATCGGGTCCTGAGGTATTCGAGGAGGGCAAACCTCTCCTGATCAATCATCTGGCGGAGGATCCGCGTCTGCGTGATCGCGATTGGGCACTGCGGGAGCGACTTGCAGGCTACGCAGCCTATCCGCTGATGCTGGAAGACCGACTAGTCGGACTGATGACTATCTTCTCCCGCGAACCTTTGCCCCAAAGCGTTCTCCAGGAAATGGCTTCCGTGGCCAATGGTATTGCGCTTTGCATCGAACAGAAACGGTCCGCTGAAGCTCTTGATGCAAGTGAGATCAAATACCGCTCGGTTGTTGAGAATGTCAAAGAAGTCATTTTCCAGGCTGAAGAGCAAGGACGGTTAACGTTTCTCAATCCGGCCTGGACAGAAATTACAGGATACAGCGTCAAAGAAACGCTCGGAACTCACCTGGCAGACTACGTCCATCCAAATGACCGCGACCGGACATTGGATTTGTTGGAGCAGCTTATCGAACGAAAGACGAGCTACTGCCGCGCTGAATGCCGTTTCCTGGCCAAGGATGGTACGTTCCGCTGGATGGAGGTGTATGCACAGCCGACCCTGGACACGAATCTCTTCGGCACTTCCGGAACTCTCAGCGACATCACCGAACGGAAACGTGCGGAAGCCGAGATCCAAAAACTCGCCGCATTCGTTCGCTACAATCCGGACCCGGTAATGGAACTGGCTGCTGATGGCACACTCACCTACATGAACCACGCGGCCCGGGAGATGGCGAGAACTCTTGGGGTGGACGATGCCGAAGCCCTCCTCCCCCCGAATGCCGCATCTGTCGCGCGAGAATGCCTGCGATCCGGCCAGAACCGTCTTCGCCAGGAATTAACCATTAATGGACGCACCTTGGCCTGGTCGTTTTTTCCGATTATCGCAAGCCAGGTCGTTCACTGCTACGGAGCAGATATAACTGAGCGCCTGAACCTGGAAGCGCAGCTTCGGCACGCTCAAAAGTTGGAATCCATTGGCCAGCTTGCAGCCGGCGTCGCCCATGATTTCAATAATATCCTAACCATCATCCAGGGACACGCCGATCGACTGCTGGCGCGGTGCGATGGAGATGCAAGCCTCACAGATCCTCTGCAGCAGATATCGAGTGCCGCCAAGCGGGCTTCGAGCCTTACCCGCCAACTCCTCATGTTCAGTCGCAAACAGGTAATGCAGCCCAAAGTGCTCGATTTGAACACTATTCTGGGAAACATGGCCAAAATGCTTCACCGGCTTCTTGGTGAAGATGTTGCCTTCCAATCCCAATACGCTCCCGACGTTCCCCCTCTCGAAGGGGACGCAGGCATGCTCGAACAAGTCATCATGAATTTGGCTGTCAACGCCCGGGATGCCATGCCTAAAGGAGGACAGTTGCTGATTACGACTTCCGTTGTAGATATTGACGACGCTTATGTGCAGCAACAACCCGAGGCGCGTCAAGGCCGCTTCGTGTGTTTGACTGTAACTGATACTGGCGTGGGAATGGACAAGGAGACTTTAGCTCGCATTTTTGAGCCGTTCTTCACAACGAAGGAAGTCGGTAAAGGGACCGGTCTTGGGTTGGCTACGGTTTACGGTATCACCAAGCAACACCAAGGCTGGGTCGAGGTGGCCAGCCAACGCGGCATCGGCACTACATTCAAGATATTTCTGCCCGCCACAGATAAATCCGCAGAATCCGCTGCTGAAACGCTTTCAGATCCCCAGGCCATTCGCGGAGGAAAGGAGACGATCCTTCTCGTGGAAGATGAGCCGGTCTTGCGCGAATTGGCGCGAGTCATTTTGCAGGATTACAAATACGAGGTTCTCGAAGCTTCCAGTGGCGTCGAGGCTTTGAAAGTCTGGGAAGACCGCCAGGGAAACATCGATTTGTTGCTCACCGACATGGTAATGCCCGAGGGTATGACCGGCCGCGAGTTGGCCGATGCTTTGCGCGCGCGCAAGCCGGATTTGAAGGTAATTTACACCAGCGGTTACAGCCCGGAGGTTATGGGGCGGGATTCAGCATTGCGCGACAGTTTCTTTCTTCAAAAACCCTATCCTCCACCTCGACTCGCCCAGGTCGTCCGCGACTGTTTGGATCGGCCGGGCCGCCGCTGTGAGGCGGCGTAGCATCGGTCGCTTGCAACGCAGGTGACCCCCCGGACCCGGCCGATACTGGCCGGATTCTTCAATTTTTTCTTTGACACTGCCCCCCTTTGCCAGTGGCATTGCAGTGAATACTCCATTTTCTTTATGAGAAACTCGTTTGTAACGCTGGCGATCTTTTTTATGACTGCCCTGCATTCGGCTGCAGCCTCGGAACCTCTCTACGAGCTTCGAGTCTATTACGCTCATGCGGGCAAACTCGACGAGCTTCATGTTCGCTTTCGCAATCACACCACCAAACTTTTCGAGAAGCATTCCATGACGAACACCGGATACTGGGTGCCGCTGGAGAATTCTGAAAATAAGCTGATCTATATCTTATCGTACCCGAATCGCCAGGCGCGTGAGAAAAGTTGGAAGGCGTTTCAGAATGATCCCGAGTGGAAACGAGTCTATGCCGAGTCCCATAAAGAAGGTCCCCTCGTCGCAAAGGTGGAGTCGGTCTTCCTCATCCCTACCGACTACTCGCCCGAAGTCATCGCATTGAAGGCGAAGGAGCCTCGGACATTTGAACTCCGTACTTACAAAGCCTCCCCGGGGAAATTGGATCGCCTCCACCGCCGGTTCCGTGATCATACAATCAAGCTTTTTAGCAAACACGGCATGACTCACATCGGTTACTGGGTCCCGGCCGAAAAGAAAGATGGAGCGGAGGATACCCTGATTTACATCCTGGCACACGACAGCCCGGAGGCCGCCAGGAAATCATTCGCCAATTTCCGTGCCGACCCGGAATGGATTGCATCCAAAGAGGCCTCTGAAGAAGACGGCTCGCTTACGCTGAAGGTGGACTCGGTTTTGATGAAATCTACCAATTATTCTCCTGTTCAATGAGCGTGACAGGTTTTGACGTCCGGACGATCTGTAGATCGCGGTCATGGCCGAACCAAAGAGGCGCTTCATCCTGAAATAGCCTTGAAAAGGCGTATCACCCGCCGGGAATTCATTCGGCGCTCCGTTCAGGCCACGGCTGGCGGGCCTCTGCTCTGGGCTGCCGGCTGCACCCCCTCCCTGATCGATCAGCCGGCATCGGAGTCGGGCAGGCGGTCCTACCGTTTCTCGAACGCCGAAGACCGGTTTCTCGACGAGCTCGAACAGGCTGGTTTTCGCTTTTTCTGGGAGGCGGCACATCCTGAAACCGGCCTCGTAAAGGATCGGAGCCGGGCCGAAGGAATGGACGAGCGGCCCGTCAGCAGCATTGCCGCCACCGGTTTTGGACTGACGGCCCTTTGCATAGGACATGCCCGCGGTTTTCACAGGGCGGATGAGATCGAAGAACGCGTGCGCGTCACTTTGCGATTCATTTGGGACCTGCCACAAGAACGAGGTTTCCTTTATCATTTTATCAATTGGCGCACAGGCGCAAGAGTTTGGAACTGTGAACTCTCTTCCATCGATAGCGCCATTCTGCTTTGCGGTGTGCTGGCTTGCCGGGGTTACTTCGAAGATCCCGAAATTCAGGAACTGGCCCGGAAGATTTACGAACGGGTGGAGTGGCCCTGGATGTTGCGCACCGCCCTGACTTTCTCTCATGGATGGAAACCTGAGCGCGGGTTTCTCCGGGCGCGTTGGGACCACTATTCGGAGCTCATGATGCTTTATTTGCTGGCCTTGGGCTCGTCAACTTATCCCGTCCCTGTTGAAACCTGGCACGCGTGGGAGCGGCCGATCTTCGAATACGAAGGCCTTCGCTACATCGGCGCAAAGGCGCCTCTCTTCGTTCATCAATATTCCCATGCCTGGTTTGACTTTCGAAATCGGACTGACGCTTATGCGGATTATTTTCAAAACTCTGTGCTGGCGACTCGCGCACATAAGCTTTTTTGCTTGAACCTGCGTGCGAAGTTTCCGTACTACAGCGAGAACTTATGGGGAATCACGGCCTCCGACTCACCGCGCGGCTATGTCGCGTGGGGAGGACCGCCGTTAAAAGGACCGATTGATGGCACACTTGTCCCCTGCGCGGCCGCAGGGTCTTTGCCATTTTTGCCTCAAGAGACAGTCTCCACGCTACGCTACATGAAGCACCGTTTCGGCGACAACGTCTGGCGACGCTACGGCTTCCCGGATGCCTTTAATCCAGCCACGGGGTGGTTTAACCAGGATGTGATCGGCATCGACGTTGGCATTACGACTCTGATGGCTGAAAATGCCAGAACTGGGTTCGTCTGGCGTATTTTCATGCGCAATCCGGAGGCGCAGAATGGAATGAAACGAGCAGGTTTCAAGGCGGCGGTAACTGAAGGCGGCGCGAGGCCGGCGCACGAGAAGGAATTGTCTATTTTCAGTTTCGCCTAGCCCAAGCTTCCGGCTCGGCAACGGTCATTTGCGCTTTGCGATTCTAAAAGGAATGATAGCATGCAATTGTAATCAGGGGAATCAATCGGTTCAATGACAGCATGGCAATGAAGGCAAGAATTTTGTTTTGGCTCGCGGTCTGTTTCGGGATTCATTTGGCTCCTGTCGCTCATGCGCAGGACGAGGGAGCCTTGGCAGCGCTGGTCCAGGTGTTGACGGAAAGCGACGATCCGCAGTTGCAGCTCGATATCCTGCGGGGGATGCACGAAGGCCTCCAAGGCCGGCGTGAAGTCCGGATGCCGAGCGGCTGGGAAGAAGCCGCGGCCAGGCTGAGCAAAAGTTCAAAGTTAGAGGTTCGTGAATTGACGCAATCTCTCTCGCTCGTTTTCGGCAGCTCGGCCGCATTGGGCGCGCTTCGCGGGCAGCTAAAAGATCGAAACGCGGATGTTGAGGCCCGCAAAAGTGCGCTCCAGTCGCTTGCTCAAGCGAAAGACCCTGAGTTGCCGGCTACATCGCACGCTTTGCTGAGAGATCCCGCCCTGCGTGGCGCCGCGTTGCGCGCCTTGGCGGGATACGACGATCCGGAGACGCCGGCCGCAATTCTCGGCATTTACGACTCGCTGGGCGTCGCTGAAAAGAAAGATGCTTTGAACACCCTTGTCTCGCGGGCGGCTTATGCCCGCCGCCTTTTGGGAGCTCTCGCCAATCGAGAAATACCTTCTCGCGATCTGACCGCCGATATCGTCCGGCAATTTCGGCATTTCAACGATCCGGAGATCAATAGCCAGGTGGAGAAGCTCTGGGGGGTAACCCGCGAAACCGAAGCGGACAAGCTCAACCAAATCGCCAGGCTCAAGGCAATGCTTCAAACGAGTGACAGCGCCGATCCGCATTATGGCCGTGCTCTTTTTGCCAAAGTTTGCCAGCAATGCCATGCACTTTTTGGGACCGGCGGCAGCGTCGGCCCGGACATCACCGGTTCAAACCGAGGAGACCTCGATTACATCCTGCAGAATGTTGTGGATCCAAATGCGGTGATCCCGAATGACTACAGCACTTCGATTTTGGAGACCAAAGATGATCGAATATTGACCGGGATTGTTACTCGCGAGGATGCCAATGCCGTTACGGTGGCGACGGCGAATGATACCGTAATCGTCCCGCGCGATGAAATTGCGTCTCTGCGCAAGGGAGAAGTTTCGATGATGCCGGAAGGATTGCTGGACGCTCTCCAGGAGAAGGAAATCCGTGATTTAATTGCTTACCTGCGAAGCCCGGCTCAAGTGCCGATGAGGGCGACAGAGGACAATGTTTCAGCTTTCTTTAATGGAAACGACATCGAGGGCTGGGAAGGGAATACGAACTTATGGCGCGTGGAGAACGGCGAAGTCGTTGGTGTTACGGAAGGATTGAAACGGAATGAGTTTCTTAAGGGAACGCTGCTTTTTTCCGACTTTCGCCTCATTTGCAAAGTGAAACTGGCACCGAACGAGGCCAATAGCGGAATTCAATTTCGCAGCAAAGTATTGCCGGATGGAACTGTGCGCGGTTACCAGGCGGACATTGGCGCGGGCTGGTGGGGCAAACTTTACGAAGAACATGGCCGCGGATTGCTTTGGGAAAAATCATGCGGAGCTCACGTCAACGCCGGCGAATGGAACACTTACGAAATCCTTGCCGTGGGCAGCCGCATTCGCACCGCCATCAACGGCCATATGTGCGTGGATCTGGATGATTCGTCCGGCAGCCGGGAGGGAATCATCGCTTTCCAGCTTCACTCCGGCGGGCCGATGGAGGTTCGCTTCAAAGATTTCGAATTGGAATTGAATCCGGAGTTTAGGTTGAAGACGAAAACTCTGTAGCCAAGATGTCATCTTTGTTGCCCCAAGCCCTCGTTTGAGGTTTCCTTGCAATCGTGAAAATCAAGTCCTGGCGCTTTGATCTCAAACTGACCCATCGCTGGACCATCGCGAGCGGCTTGCGGCCCGGCGGCGAAGGCGGCACAAGCGTGTTTAAGGTCGTGTTTGTCGAATTGACGGACGAGGACGGGACGGCGGGCCTGGGCGAGGCCGCACCCTCTTCCCGCTACGACGAAAACGCCGAAGGCGCGCATGCGTTTCTGGAACATGTCCTTCCCGGCAAGCTTTCCTTCGCCGATGTGGCCGGTAGCATGGATTACATTAATACCATGGCGCCCGGGAACTTTGCCGCCAAGGGAGCTTTGAATATTGCCCTCCTCGATGGCGCGACCCGCAAGGCCGGAAAACCAGTTTACGATCACCTCGGCCTTGGCTTCACGGAAGGAAAGCACGTCACTTCCTTCAGCATCGGCATCGACAAACCGGAAGTCATCCGGCAAAAGGTCCAGGAAGCTGACCAGTATCCGGTCTTGAAGCTGAAGGTAGGCAGCCCCGACGATCAACGGAATCTGGGAGCATTGCGCGCTGTGGCGCCCAACAAGCCAGTGCGTGTGGATGCAAACGAGGCCTGGAAGACCAAGGAAGACGCGCTTCGGAACATCGAGTGGCTCGCCGCAGACGGACACATTCAGTTTGTCGAGCAACCGATGCCTGCGAAGGCCGATCTCCGAGATCTCGCCTGGCTGAAGGAACGGTCGCCGTTACCCATCATGGCGGATGAATCATATCACTTCGCCAGCGACATCGAAAAATGCGCGCACTGGGCTCATTCAGTGAACGTAAAGCTGGTCAAGACCGGGGGCATCAGCGGCGCTTACGATGCGCTTCAAGCGGCGCGAAAGGCCGGTTTAAAAACGATGATCGGGTGCATGATCGAATCGAGTGTCCTCATCACCGCGGCGGCGCATCTGGCCGAGCTCACGGATTTCCTCGACATCGATGGCAATCTCCTCATCAGCAACGACCCCTGGGAGGGGGCAACAGCGGAGGGTGGCGTGATCTCTTTTGCGGACTCGCCGGAGAAAATCGGCTTGAGGGTACGGGCTCGGATATAGATTGCGCCCTGGCCTTTCTTATCCCGGCACCCTTCAATTGTCGAGCGGACCCGCCATTTTTTCCGCATCCATCGCGTACAGTCCAACGAGGTAACCGTTCTCCCGCATCGCACCCACATGCAGCGTGCCGAAAAACGTGACCGGCTGATCCATGATCGGCTTCACTCCTGTATCAGTCATTTTAACGCTGACCCATTCGTTGATTTTGGGAACCACTCCATAGCAACACATGGATTGGTCCCGCATGATGAGAAGTTCCGTCACCAGGCCGCCCTCAACTTTGAGCGGAAGCATGAATCCCTTTAACGCCACTTGTTTGCTGTCGAGGGCCTTCACCTGCTTTGGAATCTGGTCATTGGCCTCGCTGATATCCTCAAGTGCGTTCGTAAGCAGTTGATCGGAAATCTCGAAGTCGTAGCCTGCCAGAAGATCGAATCCAACCTGGACATAGCCCGCAGCCTTGCTAACTGCTTCTGAAGTCCTGTGAAGGTCGCTATCTGTGGAGGCGGGAACTTTCTCGTCTTCGGCGACGATGCTTGTTTCGGACAATTCCACCGCCTGGCTGGCGGGTGCTTCGTTGTTGGTCATTGCCCTCTCCGACACAATAAGGTCACCTTGCACATCCAAAGGGGCGTTATCCGTGGTTTCTTGTCGGCCGCAACCCGAACTTCCGGCCAATAAGAAGAGCATGCCCCCGGCGGCCAAGCTGGCCTTCACCCAGTGCCTGTAATCCGCTGGCGCTCGAACTCTCGCAAACATGCTGCTCTCTTTTTAAAGTTCCTCTGGCGGAAACTCGAAGGAAATCATCTCGTATTTCTTACCGCCGACGCTGATTTCTTTCAACACACCGCGGAACGTTTCGCTCACCCAGTTCACCTGTGCCTCGAAGTAAGATGTATCACCAACCGTTTCTCCGGTGGCACCGCTTCCGACGGCCCTAAATACCAAAGCCTTTTCTTCGCCTCCGGGCAAGGTGGCGGCAACCTCGAACGATTCCTGCTCAATACGCACCGCGTTTTCCATGTGCGCGTCCAGAATGTAACCCCGAAACGTGCCGCTCCGAGGATCAAGGACCAGTTCAAGATTGTATTCGTGATCGCCCAATTCAACTGCCGTCCCGCCGTGCGGCGCCACATGTGCGTGCCCCGCGTCTGGCTCGGGCCGCCCCGATTCCCGGCAGCCAGTAATGGCACAAGTCGCAACCAATATCGCCATGACACCGAAGGAATGTCTCATCAGTTATGCAGACTGTTGCTTTATGTCGTCGGGACCAGGTTCGAAGCCACGTCCGTGCGATACGCTTTGATCGCCGGCACCACACCAGCCAAAGCGCTCAACCCGATCAAACCCAACGGCGCCCAAATCATGATCGTATTCCATTTCCAGGGCTCGATCACCACGCCTGTTTGCGCGCGGATCACGCTGGCGACCACTCCGGTAACAATGCCGTGGATGAAAAATGAGATCAACATGCCAAGCGCCGCAATGCAAGCCGCCTCCAGCACCACCGTGCAAAAAATGGTCGCCCGCCGCGCGCCCAGCGCCCGCAACACGGCCAATTGGCGCCGCCGTTCGTTCATTGAATTATAAATGCTGGCAAGGATCGAGCTCGCGGCTACGAACGCGACCAGATAAGACACCAGCGCCAGGACCCGCTCAAACCATCCGATCTTGTTCAAAAGTTCGGCAATCGTCCTGTCGATCGGCCAGGCAAACGTGAGCCGGTTTCCCTGTTTGTTGTAAAGGCGATCGAGCATCTGCCCCGCAATCGGGCTTCTCAATTGCACCAATACCGCGCTGATCTCCGTCGCCGCCTGGCTCGCGTGCCCTTCCATTTTCTGAACGCCTTCCAGCGGAATCCAAATAACCTTGTCCGCCGGCGTGTTCGACGGTTCGAGAATGCCGACCACGACGTATCGTTCAGCATGCTGTTTCCCTTCGTCAAAAATCAGCCCATGATACGGATGGAAGAAATCGCCTCGCCTGAGATTCAACTTTCGCGCCGCAAAGCTGCCCACGACCGCTTCCTTTCGCCGCGGATCAAATACCCGGCCCGGCGACCGCATCCTGTAATGCTTTTCCGGAGCGTACTCCGTTAGAAAAAACTCCGGCACCGTTCCCACAATCCGATAGCCGCGATAATTGTCCCCCATGGCGAGCGGCACCGCGCGCGCCACACTCGGATGTCCTTTTATCTCCTCGTAATCGGCCCGGGAGATGTTCGCAGGCGAAGCTTCCAGATGAAAAATGGCGTTCAACACCAACTGCAGCTTCGAACTGCGCGCACCCAGCACAGCGTCGAATCCCGCATCAATCCCGGTGAAAGTCTCGTAAGACTGCTCCTTGATGACCCACACTGAAATCAGCAATCCCCCGGCCAGAGCGATCGAGAGGGCAGTCACAGCCGTGGAAAGCGCGTGCTGCCGCAGGCTCTTCAGAACGATCAGCCAGATCGTCACGCTTCGGCCCCCCCCGCCCCGGCCGCGCGGTTGATCGTCGCCAAATCGAGCGCGAACTCGAATTCCTTCAGCACCGCCCGATCGTGCGTGACCAAAAAAAGAGCGGCGCCGTTCTCACGGCAGGTTTCACGGATGAGCCGCAAGGCATCGCTGGCGTTGCGATCATCCAGGTTTCCGGTCGGTTCGTCGGCCAGAACGAGCTTGGGTCTGTTTGCCAAAGCCCGTGCTACCGCCACGCGCTGCTGCTGGCCCGACGAAAGCTGCCTGGGATAATGTTTCAAACGGTCCCCCAGACCAACCCGACCCAGCAGCCCTTCAGCAAGCTCCCGGTCGGCGCCAGGACCGAAGGACATTCCCAGTAACACGTTCTCCAAACAGGTGAATCCGGGCAGAAGGTTGAAGGTCTGGAAGATATACCCGACGTTGTGCGCTCGCACCTTGTCCCGCCCCGCCTCATTCATCGATGAAATCTCATGGCCATTGACCGCGATTCGTCCCGAGTCGGGCTTCAGGATGCCCGCAATCAAATTCAGAAATGTGGTCTTGCCGCCGCCACTTTCACCGCAAAGAGCTGCTTGCTCCCGCTCCCCAAGCTTAAACGACGCGATATCAATCACTCGATGAAGTGTCCCGTCAGGAGAGCGAAAACTCTTCTTTAAATCTGCGATTTCCAGCGCGGCCACGTCACCAGTATAGGGCCAGCCGCGGCTCTTTCAAGGTTCGCAGGAGGCGCAAGGAGGCGCAGCACAGACTCCATGTCTCAGAGCCGAATTCTTGCGGGATTTCCATGAGCCGCAACGCGCGCATTTGACTCAGACAGCAGCACTCCCTAAAACAGCCATTGTCCAAATGAAACCGACTCTTTTAGCTGCACTCTCCGCTGCCGCTTTGGCCGCAAGCGCCTTGTCGGCCGCCGACCCCAAGGCCGGGTATCGTGAATGGCAGATTTACCACGGCGATTACGGCGGTTCCCATTACTCGGAGCTCGATCAAATCAATCGCTCGAATGTAAAGCGTCTTGAAATGGCCTGGACCTGGAAGTCAGGCGACACAGGCAGCACCATCGAATGCAACCCAATCATAGTGGACGGCTTCATGTTCGTGACAACGCCGAGCCTCCATGCCGCCGCCCTCGACGCTGCCACCGGCGAACTGCTCTGGCGCTTCGATCCCTGGGACGGGAAACGCGGCGGCGGGCTCAATCGCGGCGTCGCTTACTGGACCGATGGCAAGGGCGACCGGCGCATTTTTCACTCCGCAGGCGACTGGCTTTATGCGCTCGACGCCGGGACGGGCAAACCAATCCCATCCTTCGGTAACAACGGCCGCATCAGTCACCGCGACGGTTTCGATACGGACATTTTCTTTCTCAGCGTCGGCAACAACACGCCCGGAATCGTTTGGAAGGACCTGCTCATTCTTGGCTCGACCACCGGCGAAGGCCCAAATCCCACCGCACCCGGACACATTCGGGCCTTCGATGTCCGCAGCGGCGCGCGCAAATGGATTTTTCACACCATCCCGCATCCGGGTGAGTTCGGCTACGACACCTGGGCGGGGGATTCGTGGAAGAAAGTTGGCAGTGCGAACGTCTGGGCCGGTTTCACGCTCGATTACAAGCGCGGCATTGTCTTCGCCGGGACCGGTTCGCCCGCCTACGACAAATGGGGAGGCAACCGCCCCGGCGCAAATCTGTTCGGCAACTGCACCCTCGCGCTCGACGCCAATACCGGCGAGCGCCTCTGGCATTTTCAGGCCGTCCACCATGATCTTTGGGACTACGATCTGCCCACGCCGCCCGTCCTCGCCCGGTTGAACCGCAACGGCAAGACCATCGATTGCGTCGTGCAGCCGACCAAGATGGGGCATCTCTTCGTCCTGCATCGCGAGACCGGCAAACCGCTCTTTCCCATCGAGGAATTGCCCGTGCCGAAATCCGATGTGCCCGGCGAAGTCAGTTACCCCACGCAGCCCTTCCCACCCGGGGAATTTCGCCTGACACCGCAGGGCTTCACCGAAGCAGACGTCACCGATCTGAACCCCAAAGCGCGCGAACATGTGCTGAATCAATTGAAGAAGATCCAACCCGCGCCCCTCTTCACGCCGCCCTCCTTCCAGGCGAAGGCCGTGCTGCCGCAATTCAACGGCGGCTGCGAATGGGGCGGCGCGGCGTTCGATCCCGAAAACAGCGTCGTCATCGTGAACGCCAGCAACGAAGCCGAATGGACCTCGCTTGTGCCTGCCAAACCGAAGGAGCGCATTTCATTGAATGAGCTTGGCAGCCTGGTCTATCGCGGCGTCTGCTCGTTCTGTCACGGCCTGGGTTCGCCGGTGAACCCCGCCTCGCCCTCGCTCAAGGACGTTCGCGCGCGCCTGACGAAGGAACAGGTTCTCGAACTCATGCAAACCGGCCGCGGCCAAATGCCCTCCTTCGCCTCGTTCAGCAAAATGGAACAGCGCGCCGTCATCGCTTTCCTCTTCGACGAGGGCCGGCCCGAGA
>CAZCUL010000206.1:0-5213 GCA_964501475.1 uncultured Verrucomicrobiota bacterium
CGGCCGCACAATGCCGGAACCCTGGGCAATCGCCGGGTCCATCACTCCCCTTTTTTCAGGGCATGTCGAACGATCTCTTCGAGCGAGACGTCCGGACGGGCCGACGCCATACTGGCACGCGCCATGGTATGGGCGTCCGCATGCTTATAGCCCAAAGCCACCAGGGCCAGCACAGCATCGTTTAACTTTTGATCTGCCGCGCTTAAGGCATGCCGGGCGCTGCTGCCTTCCCACGCGCCGGCAGGGCCGATCTTGTCTTTCAACTCGACAATGATACGTTCCGCGGTTTTCTTTCCTACCCCGGAAATCTGGGAGAGGGATTTTGCGTCACCGTTTGCAACGGCGGCGCGGATGGAGGTCACATTCATTCCACTCAGGATGTTTAACGCAATCTTCGGGCCGATACCGCTCACAGTATGGATGAGCAATCGAAACATGTCGCGCTCGGCATGGGTCATGAAGCCATAGAGAATGTGGGCATCCTCCCGGACCGCGAGATGGGTTAACAGTTTCACCTCCGTGCCCGGGGCCGGCAATTTGTCGTAAGACGAAAGCGGAATGAGCACATCGTAACCGACGCCGCTCACATCGACAATCGCCTGAGTGGGCAATGCCTCGACCAGTTTACCGCGGAGGAAGCCGATCATGCGCCCGGGGATTTAGATTCGTTTTGGAACGGCCAGCGAGAAACGCCGGTTTTCCTGCGCATGAGCCAACGCCAGCGCGAGAGCGTCAGCCGCGTCCGGTTCCGGTGCCTCCGTCAGGTGGAGAAGCCGCTGCACCATCTTGGCCACCGCCCCTTTGTGCGCCGCCCCATAGCCAACAATCGCCTGCTTCACTTTCCGTGGCGCGATTTCGTAGATATCCAATCCTGCTTCAGCCACCGTCACCAGGCTGGCGCCGCGCGCTTCGCCCATGAGCAGCGCCGTCTGAAAATTCTGGGCATAAAAGAGGCCCTCAATCACGCAAACGGTCGGCCGGTACGACTTCAGCAAGTCCCGCATTTTCTCGGCAATCCGGACAAAGCAACGGGAACGTTCCCAACCTGTCGGACAACGGATGGTGCCGTAGGTCAGCGACTGCGGAACACCGCGCTCGATCCGGACAACGCCGTAACCGGTGCCGCGCAACGAAGGATCGATCCCCAAAATGATGGCCTGGCGCCGTCCTCCCTCCGCAAAAGGCTTCGATACGACCGCCGCGGGAGACCTCCTTCCATTGCCGGCGACCCGGCTTTTCAGGACTTCGAACTGCTGCGCGGTAATGCTCACGACGGGCTCATACTGCCAAAGCAAGCTTTCCTGCAAAGGATTCTTTTGCCTCGTCCAATTCCGGACCGAAATCGGATAAGCAGCCGAGCAACGTCCGCACGTTGTCTGGGGGTGACGTCCGCTGGCTAGGACGATAGCGAGGCGGCCGGTTCAAGCCTGCCTTTGTGGCGCCCCAGGTAGTCCTCGACGTAAAGCAGATTGTTCTCACCGGCCCTTTGCACCACTTTGAGGAGGTTCTCCATGCTCGAGACCTCTTCGAGCTGCTCGTTCACAAACCAATTCAGGCTGGTGCGGGTGATGTGGTCGGACTCCTTGATGGCGAGTTCCACGAGAGCATTGATCCGGTCGGTCACTTTCTTTTCCTGTTTCAGCGAAAGTTGGACCGCCTCCTGGGCATTTTTAAAATGCCCTTTGGGCGCCGAGATGGCCGGGATTTCCACCCGGCCGCCCGCGTTCAGGACAAACTTGATGAAGCGCATGCTGTGGTCCTTCTCCTCTTCCGCCTGCCGATAAAAGTGAGCCGCCAATTGTGTCAAGCCGTCCCCGGAAAAATGAGAAGCAATGGCAACGTACTGCAGCATGGCTTCAAACTCGTAGCCAATCTGCTCGTTGAGCGCCGCGTTCATGTTCTTACTGATCAGCATAAGTTCCTCACAATTGTTCTGTTGTTAATCACCGGGGCGAATTGTAGCGGTGGCTGCGCCCAAGGCAAGGTCGCTGACACGGCTTGCCAATGTCCTGAAGACAACGGGGAATGAGTTGGCTATTCAACCAGGCGCGCCCGGTAGAAACGGTGAGAAAACGCCGGCGCGTCCGTGTCCACGAAATCAAAAAAACCGTCCTCCGCCACCTCCGTCCGAATGGTCGTCCATTGCTTGAAGTCCGTCGAGCCTTCCACCGCATATCGCCGCCCCGGCTCGCCCGTGACCCGCAACAAAAAGTGGCCATTGCTCAGCCGAAGGAAGTTCGTCAGCGTCGGCTGCGGAGGATCGGTCGCCCCTTCCAGTGAGACCTCATACTCGTCAAAGACCATATAGTTGTCGCCGGGCAGATCGCTCGGACCGTAGGCCCAAACGGCGTCGGCATCGCCAAAATTCAGCGGCGAACCCATCCGCGTGATCGGTTGGCCGGCCACAATCTCCACGCCCGTCAGCTCGGCCGACCATAGATTGCGCGAATAGTCCATCCTCACGATCAGCTCGTAAATCGTGTTTGGTTCGAATTCGAACCCGGTAAACTCGAACACGCTGCTCCCCTCCAGAAGATAGTTGATCTCCCGTGTGTCGTTGTCGAAATCCACCGAAAAGAGCCGGGTGCCATTCGTATTGTAAATGCTCCAGCGGAAGCAGTCGCGCGCCGCCGCTGTCGAGGAATCCACAATGGCCATGAGCACACTGAACTTCACCACCGGCGTATTGGTCGGCACGGGCGCAATATTAATCGGGCGCCAAACATTCAACACGGTTCGGCCCGCCGCCAGCGGCGCAAATCCCACATAGGCCTGCTGGCCGAAACCTTCGAAGGCCTCCTCCAGAATACCATTGTCCCCCTCGGTGTCCTCGCCCGTGCCCGTCCAACCCTGCTGATCCTCCAAATCCGCCGCGACACTGTAGCCCTCGAACGAATCAAAACCGGTGCTGAAAATAACCGTAGCCGCCTGAAGTTCCCTCAACCCAAGCCCGGCCAGAAGGCCAAGAGAGAGCAGGAAGCCGCGTTGAAGACAGAACGAACGCATTAAACTCACATCAACTCTTCGCCTTCTCAAACGGCTAACGCCTCTCGTTGACGCGCTTTGGAGCCCCGCCGGTGGCTCGAGATGGAGTCGAACTGGGCCGGCTTGGCCGGCTCACTGCGGCCGGAGGAGGCGCTACCCGTGCGGGGGGTGAATAAACCCGCGCCGGTTCTGGACGCGCCACCGGCGCAGCCGGCGCCGAACGGGCAGGCGGCCTATAGGCAGGAACAGATCGTCCGAACTGCTGCGGCGAAGGACGCATCACCGGCAACGGAATGCTCGTGACAGGCCGCGGCGTGGAAGTGATTGGTTGAGGTGCCCGCAGATTAGGCGTCGGCCGCGTGGTCTGCGGCCGAACCACAGCCGGCAGCGGCGATGTCGGACGTGATGGACGCGCGACTCCGCCGAACGACTCCGGACCCGCCCGCAAAACGCTCGGCCGGTCCGGCCGCAATGCGGATTGGTCCGCCGACCCGATCCGGCTTGAGCTCGATGGCCGCCCTACCGGTTCAAAAGGCGCCCGGGCAATCCGCGAATTGGCTCCCGATGCTTCGAAACGCTTCGCGCTCGGCGCGACGGCGCTTCCACCGGCCGAAGGTGCTGGCGGAGCCGAGGGAGCCCTCTGAGCAAGACCCGGCTGACTTCGTACGGGCGGGCCGCCGCCCAACACTATGTTGCCCTGCCGCGGGCGACGCACAGTGATCGGACTAAGCTCGGTAATTGTCCGGGCAGGTCGAGGATCGCTGCGGACAATGTTGGGCTCGAAAAGAGACCCACCCGGCCGAACTATACCATTCTCTCCCCTGGCGATGGAGCCGGAGGCGGGACGGCTAATGGACGGCACTGATTCCCCGGCACGCTCTGAGCGGGCTGCAATGGCGGAGGAAGGGCCGCCCGTTAAGGGCCGGCTCAGCGTTGGACGGGCGGGAGAACCTGCGACGCCGACATTCCCCGCGCCTGCGCCTGAAAGCGCTGGCCGTTCCTCTCGCGAGCGAATAACCGCCGGCGCCGCGGATGCAACAGGCTCAGTGCCGCGAATTTCCGGACGCTTGGCCGCTCCCCGGCCGCCTGCCTCGCGCGCCGCAGCCAACGTAGGACGGACCACCGTCATGGAGTCGCCTTGCACCACCAGCCGCTCTCGCCGAGTTGCGGTTAGATCTCCCGCAACGGGAGCGTCTGCCAAACGCGCCTTGCGGATTTCGGTCCGGCTCACCCGCCTGACAGGCTCCAGCCCAAAGCCCTGGTTGATGATCGTGTTGTTATCGCCCACGATATAATTATTGATGACGGTGGAGTCGTTGAAAATCGTCCGGGCATGGGAAGGAGACACGAAATGATGGAAGGGCCGAGGGTCACAAAAACGGCTGAATGGAAGAAACGTGTAGTGGTGCGCGCCCAGCCCAAAACCAAAGCCAAAGCTCACGGAACGGCCGTAGTAGCTGAAACCGGCTCCGCTGACATAGTGCGCCGCGGGCGGCAATGGCGCCCAACCGCAGTACCGCGGCGTGTAGCGCCAGGAAACCCACGAGGGACCCCAGGTCGTGCCCGGCACCCAAAGCCACCCCACGCTGGGGTAGCTGTGCCAGCGCCCATAATGAAACGGCGCCCAACCCCAGGAATAATCCGAGTACCAATACCAGCCGGCATCGCTCCAAAGCCAGCGGCCGTGGTCCGAATAGGGACGCCAATAGGAATTGTGCACCGCCACAGTCGGCTGCCAGCAGAGGCCGTATTCAGGCACGCTCACCCAATTTCCGTAAGGCGCCAGCGAATCGTAGAAATGGGAAGCGGCCCCGCTGTTCTCGTAGCCGTAATCAGCATCTGCATAAACAATCCCGGCATCTTCAGGAGGCAACGCGCCGCTTCCCGGGCCGCCCGGCTCGGCCGCCGGGAATGTGATTGATCCGGGATAAATGTTTGTGGCCGGCGCATGCAGTGCCACCCCGGAAGGTAATGGGCTGGCGGCGCTGGCGGCTCTTTTCATCTCGAGAGCCTCGGGTCTGTTGTCGCGCTCGATCAGCGCGGTGATGACTTCGGATGAGACGCCCAAATCGTTCAAATAGACGATTTCATCCGAACTGATGCCGTAGGCGTTCGTGGAGTTGGTAATGTAACTGAGGATGACCTCTTCACCGATGCCGGCCTGAACGAGCTTAACAATCTCCGTCAACTCCGGTGAAACCTGGACATTTTCCGGCAGGGTGGCGGCG
>CAZCUL010000207.1:0-2784 GCA_964501475.1 uncultured Verrucomicrobiota bacterium
GGCGATCAACCCGGCGCTCGTCTTTATCGGACGGGCGATCAAGCGCGATTCCTGCCCGATGGAAATATCGAGTTCCTGGGCCGGGGCGATTTCCAGGTGAAAGTGCGCGGATTCCGCATTGAACTGGGCGAAGTCGAGGCCGGATTGGAACAGCATCCCAACGTGTGGAAGACAGTGGTGGTGGCTCGGGAGGAGAAATCGGGGCAGAGGCGGCTCGTGGCCTATTGTGCGCCGCGCCGTCAACCGCCACCCGCGGGCAGCGAGCTGCGGACCTTCTTAAAACAAAAGCTTCCCGAATACATGAGTCCCTCGGCCTTTGTGCTGTTGAAGGCAATGCCTTTTGCCCCCGGCGGCAAAGTGGACCGCGGCGCCTTGCCCGACTCGGCCGAAAGCCGGCCCGAACTGGAACTGGCCGCGGTTCCGCCGCGCGACCTGCTCGAGGTCCAGCTCAAACAGATTTGGGAGAAGGTGCTCGGCGTAAAATCGATCGGGGTGCGCGACAACTTCTTCGATCTGGGAGGCCATTCTCTTTTGGCTGTGCGGCTCTTCCTTGAGATCGGGAAATCCGTGGGCAAGCAGCTTCCGCTGGCCACGTTGTTTCAGGCGCCCACCATTGAGCAACTGGCGGAGGTGCTGAGGCATGAAGGCTGGACGCCTCCCTGGTCGTCGCTGGTCGCCATTAAACCGAGCGGCACTCGCCCGCCTTTTTTCATCATACATGGTGTTGGCGGAAACGTGCTCAACTTCCATGGACTGGCCAGATACCTGGGCGAAGATCAACCCGTTTACGGTTTGCAATCGCAGGGACTGGATGGCCGGCATTTGCCCCCGACGCGGATCGAAGACATGGCGCGCCATTATATTCAGGAAATCCGCACCGTGCAACCAAGCGGGCCCTACTACCTCGGCGGGATGTCTTTCGGCGGTGTGGTCGCGTGGGAAATGGCCCAACAACTGGCTGGCCAGGGCGAGAAGGTCGGTTTGCTCGCGCTTCTGGATTCCTTTCCGCTCGGCCATTCCGAGTTGATTGCCATTACGCAACGGCCACGGAAGGAACTCGGCCGCCTTTCCCGGCGCGTTACCGAGCATTGGCGCAAGTTCGCCAGCCAGCCGCCCGGAGAGCGCCTGCCCTACATCGCCAGGAAACTGCGCACCATTCGCCGCCGCGTCCGCAGCCGATTCTGGCAACTGGCTTATCGTTTCTACCGGCGGCGTGGGGGCGACCTGCCGGATGTGCTGCAAAATGTCAAAGAAGCGAATTTCCTGGCGGCAAAGGAATATGTCACCAAGCCGTATGCCGGCCGCGTCACGCTCTTTATCGCCACCGAGCAGTCATTGGGCGAGGAGTTCGATCCCCTGACGGTCTGGAATCGGCTGGCGCTGGGCGGGGCGGAGATTCACCAGATCCCTGGCGACCATGTGACGATCATCGAAGAGCCGAACGTGCAAGTGCTTGCGGACAAGATCCGGGCTTGCCTGCTCGACGCTTGAAGGGCGCCCCCCCTCCCCATGAACCTCCTCTCCCCATCCCGTCGAAGAAACACAGTCCGCAAGCCCTTGTCCACAGTTGACTCCCTCTCCCCGCGAGGAACGTGTGGGGAGTGGGCGGGGGAGAGGGGAACTCCAAAAGAAACCTCCTCTCCCCATCCCTCTCCTCCGCTCGCTGCGGAAGGGAGGGAGAACACATCCGGACCACTGGTCGCAATGTACGGATGCGCCTCGTCTCTAGACCACGGAGTTTCTTCCATAATCAGGGCACTCAGAGAGTGCATGGGACGCTCTCCTCCAATCCGATTGGAGGAGAGAATCCCCCGGACAAGGGCGCGCCTTGCGCCCCGTAACCGTCGGAAGATGCCCTCGTTGGTTTCCAACAACTTGCGCATACGGTTACTGGGCAGGGTGCCCGAAGGGCGGGAGAGGAGGAGCTCGGTTCATTAGGGCAGACGCCGATCGCCAGCGAAGAGATTGTGGTTGACGTTTCCGCACGCGCTCTTTAAGAATCGCACCATTCTTCAGTTGCGCGATCAAGCGGAAGACTTGGGTGGAGGGATCAGAAGTTTTCTGACTGGGCGTGATCCGCGCTGAAGGGGGCACTGGTGTAGTGGAGTGCAGCGGCTGCGAAACACAAGGAGGGTTTGCTTCCGGACGTGAAGTGTGTGCGTAACGACCGGATCCTGTATTATGAAAGCTCTTCTTCGAGGCATCGTGCTTGCCCTTGTCCTTCCGTTTCCTCTCCTCCGCGCGGCTACTGTCACAACTGACAAACCTGACTATCAGCCGGGAGATACTGTGATCATCACCGGCGCGGGCTGGCAACCGGGAGAGGACGTTCAACTCCACCTGGAGGAAGACCCGGATGTTTGCCCGGATGACCATACCTGGACGGTGACGGCGGACGCCGAAGGGAATTTCACGGATGCGACCTTCTTAATCGATGAAATTCATCGCGGGGTGTTGTTCTTTCTGACGGCCACGGGACTCACTTCGGGATTGACTGCTGAAGCCACGTTCACCGATGGCCGCACGATCACCTCCGTCACGCTTAACGGTTCGACAACGGTGATCGTCAAGCCGAGCACGACCATCACTGCGGCCGTTACAGTTGTTACCGATCAGGGTGGACCGAACGCACAGTGGTGGTCCACCAGTTGGCGCATAGCCACAACACCGCCGGGAACGACCACCTGCGTCAACACCCCCAATCACGATAATGCCGGGACCCACATGGAAAGCTTCTCCATCACCGCGCCCTCGAGCAACGGCGTTTATAACGCTTACTTTATC
>CAZCUL010000208.1:0-3621 GCA_964501475.1 uncultured Verrucomicrobiota bacterium
GAGTTGATTCCGGCGCGCTCATCCCCGCGCAAATCATCCTCTATCTGGACAACATCTGGGCGCAGGCGGATGGGGACCTGGAGAATTACCGGTTGGAGGTGCGCACGACGCTGCTTCATGAGTTGGGCCATTACCTCGGGCTGGGCGAAGAGGGCCTGGCTGAGCGCGGCCTTGAGTGAACCGAGTTGTAGGAAGCGACAACCTCCAAAATCTTGGATGCGACTCGAGGCCATGGACCGGACGAACACCTTCCGGAGTGCGCCGGCAGAGCGCAGCGGCGACGGCGCTTTGGCTACGGCTTCTGCAACGACCGGCAAAGCCAAAGCGGTGTCGCTCCCGCTGTGGCGGGATTGCCACCGCAGTCCAAATTTAGCCACCTCGCAGCAGATTCACGGGAAGAATTGCTTCAGCGTCTCGTAGGTCTTTACCACTACTTTTTCGAGCGCTGCCACAATAAACCCGAGGTAGGCAACCGCCCCCAGAGCCACCGCATACGCTATCCAAATGAGCACGCCGTCGTCTTCCATCATTGCCGCAGCGAGCAGGATCAGGGCATAGCAAGGCATGGAATTGGTCAGGGGCGGCAACGGCGGGAACGGCAAAGCCAGAAGGCAGGCCATCAAAGCCATGAGCAAGGAGTTCCCCGTTCGCGCGCCGCGCCGGGTCATCCAGTAGGTACGACGCGGACGGACCATTTTCTCGACCATCCGCAGGAATTTCACGCCGCCGCCCGCCAGGCGTCGTTTCATGCCCGGCGGCAGAGGGCGCTCGCCCATGAATTTGGGCAAACGGGGCGGCAGTCCCAACGCCAGCCGAATGGAAAGCACGGCAATGATCAATCCAAGGAGGGTGCTGACCCCGGGAATGGATACCGGCACGATGAACGGGAGGCTCAGGAGGATGATGACAAGATAGAGACCCCGGCCTTCGGTTCGCTCGATGAGAGCGTTGATGGTCAGAGGCGCCGCCTCGTCGGCCTCGAGAATCTGCGCCAGTTTAATTGAGAGCGGCTCTTCCATGCCCTTCAACCCCAGTTCGCCTCTGATCAACTATTTCGCCTGCTCCGGAATTCCCGCCATGAAACCGCCAACGAGGCAAGGATCGACACCAGAATGACTGACGCGACCACGACCAGGGAAGTCGTCGTTGAAACGTGGTACTCGTCCGGCAACAGCATCTTTGCTCCAATGAAGACGAGAATCAGGGCCAGGCCAATTTTCAAATAGCGGAAATACTGGATGGCACCGGCCAGAACGAAATAGAGGGAGCGCAGTCCCAGAATAGCAAAGACATTCGAGGTAAAAACGATGAACTCGTTGCGAGTGACGGCGAAAATAGCCGGAATTGAATCCACGGCAAAGATCAGATCCGTCGTTTCCACCATCAAAAGGACCAGAGCCAGGGGCGTGAGCGCGAGGCGGCCATCGAGATGGGTCAGGAATTTTTGGCCGTCAAACCCGCTGGAAACCGGGAACAGCTTCCGGGCGACGCGGATGGCGAGATTGCGTTCCGGATGCACTTCGGCCTCGCGGGAGAAGACCATTTTGATGCCTGTATAGATCAAAAACACGCCCAGCACGTAAAACATCCAATCGAAGCGGTTGATGAGGGCGACGCCGAGCCAGATCATGAGCCCGCGCATGACCAGCGCGCCCAGAATGCCCCAGAAGAGGACGCGGTGCTGGAATTGGGGCGGCACGCCGAAGTAGGAGAAGATCAAGGCGATGACGAAGACGTTGTCCATGGAGAGGGACAACTCGATGATGTAGCCGGTGATGAATTCCTTTGTTTCCTGGGATGTCCAGTTCGGCACCATGGCGGGCGCCAGCACGAGGCCAAAAAGCATGGCCAGGCAAAAGAACGCGCCGGTCCAGGAAAGCGCTTCCTTGAAGCTGACGACATGGGCTTTGCGATGAAAGATGCCCAGGTCCAGCGCCAGAAAAACCACTACCGCAGCTACGAAAACGATCCAGTGCGTGGGAGAGATTTGCGCGATCGCAAGCATTTCAGGCGCTAGGCACGCGCCGTGACTGTGCTATCCATGATAACTCCCGAACCTGTCTTGGGCCGCTCGCCTTTGTGCCACCAGAGGACAATGGCGCCGGCAATGTAGATGGTCGAATAGGTGCCGGTGAGCACACCCACCAGGAACGTAAAGGCAAAGTCGTTGATCACTCCTCCGCCGAAAACGTAGAGAGAAAGCGCGGTCAGGAAGGTCGTTCCGGACGTAATGATGGTGCGCGCCAAAGTCTGGTTAAGGGCCCGGTTGATCACTTCCTTGAACGTGCCGCGCACTCCGAGACGCAAGTCCTCCCGAACGCGGTCAAAGATGACAATGGTGTCGTTAATCGAAAAGCCGATGATGGTCAGCACCGCAGCCACCATGGGAGCGCTTAACTCCCGCCCGGTCAGGAAAAACCATCCCATGGTCATGAGCACGTCATGGAGAATTGCCACCACGGCGGCGACAGCGAAGGAAAGCTCGTAGCGAAAGGCCACATAAATCAGGATTCCGAAGAGGGCCAGCAGAGTGGCCACGATGGCCGTCTTCTGAATCTCTTTGCCCACGACGGCCCCGACCTGTTCCTCGCTCAGAAGAGTGAACTTTGCCTCGGGAAAGCGCTCTGTCAGCGCGTTCACGACCCGCTCGGAGGCGCTGGTTTCGATTTCGGTTTCCGGCCTGGGTCCGCCTGGGATCGACCGTGTGGTCACGCGCAGTGTTTCCTGTTCGCCGGTGATCTCGCGCTGATATTGGATTACGACGTCGCCCACGCCCAGCCTTCCGATGGTTTCGCGGAGCTGCTCGGTGGGGACCTTTTGCGCAAAGTCGAGCACCACCGTATCGCCTCCGGAAAATTCCACGCCCAAAATATCCTTGCCGCGGTTGATGCCCCAGCCGATTCCGATCCCGATCAAGACCCAGGAGGCGACGAAAGCAATGGGCGCCCAACGCAGAAAATCGAGGTTTGCCCCGCGAATAATGTGAAGCATGCGGAGGTTTTTGAGCCAGCCCTTGGCCAGGAAGAAATCAAAGATGAGCCGCGTTGCCACCAGGGCGGTGAACATACTGGTAACAATTCCGATGCTGAGGGTGACTCCGAACCCCTGCACCGGTCCGGTGCCCATGAAAATCAGGATGATTCCTGAGATGAGCGTGGTGATGTTCGAATCGAAAATGGTTCCAAAGGCCTTGCTGTAGCCGGCGTTAACGGCGCCGCGCATCGATTTGCCGGCCTTTAACTCTTCCCGGATGCGTTCGAAAATCAAGACATTGGAGTCCACAGCCATTCCGATTGTGAGCACAATACCCGCAATGCCCGGCAGGGTGAGGGTGGCCTCGAAAGCGCAGAGCACACCGAGCAGGATCACCATGTTCAACGTCAGAGCCACATTCGCCACCAGGCCCGCGAAGAGGTAATAGACGAGCATGAAGGAGGCGACTGCGAGCATGCCGATGATCACGGCCCGCATGCCGCTGCGGATCGAGTCTTTGCCGAGGGAGGGATCGACCGTGCTCTGCTGGATGATTTCGACCGGCGCCTCGAGTGGATTCTCGAGGACGTTTGCCAGCTCCTGAGCTTCGGCCGGGTCGAAGGTTCCGGTGATGACGCCGCGGCCGCC
>CAZCUL010000209.1:0-20719 GCA_964501475.1 uncultured Verrucomicrobiota bacterium
AGGTCTCCGCTACGCTGCGACCTCCGGCTACCTTCTGGCACCGCTTTGCGGTGCTCGGCACTGACAGAAAATGTCCCTACTCCAGTGCGGGCAAGAGGCCCGCGGTCCGGACCAGGGTAGGGACGGCGGGCTGCGCCGTCAGCGCCGCGTTCAGCGGCGCAGCCATTCCGCCGCCATTCCGCCCGCTGCTGCGCGGGCGGGGGCAGCGCAGCGCGATGTCCCTACCAGTTTCAGGGGAGAAAAGGTTCACGGAGAGAATTGCTGACGGAGATCAACTTCTGTTTGCCTTCGCTCCGGCGCGTCGCTAAGGTCGCGGCCGCTTTATACTATGTCCGAAGTTTCCTCCGGGGCTGCGAAGCCATCAGCCTATTCACGCAAAAATCCGTTCCTGGCTGAGCTGAAGGCCAAATGGCCGCTGACCAAGCCCGGCTCGGAAAAGGAAACGCTTCACTTCATTATCGATATTCGCGGGAGCGGGCTGGTTTACACCCCGGGCGATTCGCTGGGAATATTTGCCAGAAATCCGGCGGAGCTCGTCGATGAAGTGATTTCGCTCCTCGGGATGGACCCCGCTGCGCTGGTAAAGGATCGCTCCGGCGCGAGTCGGACATTCTGGCAGGCGCTTTCGCAGCAGTACATCCTCAACCGGGCGAACAAAAAAATCCTGGCCGGCATGGCCGAGCGCATTCTGCAAGGGGAGCAGCGAAACCGGTTGATGGAGATAGTGGATAACGACGAGGTTTCGAGCGAGTACATCCATGGCCGCGATTATGTGGATGTGCTGAGGGAGTTTACGGACGCGGTCTTCGAGACGCCCGACGATTTTATCGCTCAGCTTTCACCCATTCCGCCGAGGCTTTACTCTGTTGCTTCGTCGCAGACCGTGTTTCCGAACGAAGTCCACTTGTGCGTAGCGGTGGTGCGTTACGAAGCTCATGGCCGGAGCAGAAAGGGGCTGGCGACCGGATTTCTGGCGGACCACACCGAGATCGGCGCCAGGGACATTCCCGTGTTCGTTCAGGAATCTCGAACGTTCCGTCTGCCCAGGGACAATGCCACGGATATAATCATGGTGGGTCCGGGCACTGGCATCGCACCCTTCCGGGCATTCCTGCAACAGCGGGTTCAAGAGGATGCGCGGGGACGAAACTGGCTGATTTTTGGGGAGCAACATCGGGCCACCGACTTCTTTTACGAGGAAGAGTTCACCGAGCATCAGAAGAAGGGGAAGCTGCATCAGCTCGACCTCGCTTTCTCCCGCGATCAGGCAAAGAAGGTCTATGTCCAGCATCGAATGCAGGAGAACAGCAAGCGGCTTTGGGATTGGTTGCAGAACGGCGCCTACTTCTACGTTTGCGGCGACGCGAAACGAATGGCCAAAGATGTTCACCAGGCTCTGATCGCGGTCGCGGAACAGCAGGGCGGACTGACCCGCGAGGCCGCCGTCGATTATGTGGAAAACCGACTGATGCGGTCCGAGAAACGGTACCTTCGCGACGTTTATTAAAGGGCGCGCCAGTGCAAAGGGGGTTGTCCGGGGTTTCGGACGCAACATGCAACCGAAGACTCTCACAGCAATTGCACAATGCACGATTCCTCTCATTCTGCCCGGCAACATTACATAGTGTAAGTGGCTACCGGAAAAGTGTTTACAGAGACTTATGGCTGGATGGCATGCCACGCGCTCAAGGTTGGCCAGACTTGGGAAATATGAGCACGGAACATATGGGAATACTATGCTGACCTGGACGATCACTTTTTTAATCATCGCGCTGCTGGCGGCGCTCCTTGGGTTTACGGGCGTGGCGGGTACTGCGGCCTGGATTGCTCAGGTGCTCTTCGTAGTGTTCCTGGTGATGTTTATCATTTCCCTCTTTTTCGGCCGCCGGCGGACTTAGTGATCATGAGTATTTACGCTCATGACCACCTAGCCGTTTAATAGACACACTGAAAGCACTGAACATCGATGAAGCCTCTTTATTTGATATTGGGATTGACGGTTCTGGCCATGGCGAGTTGCGCGCGCGACGAAGACGAGCGCGCCAATAATCTGGAAGGCGAGTTGGGGGACGTTAAGGAGGAAGTGAGAGAAGCGGGGGAAGCGGCCCAGGCTTATGCGGCGCGAACCAAGGACGAGCTTCTGGCGGGGGCGAAACAGGAGTTGGACCAATTGGACGCGCGTTTGCAAGAGTGGGAGCGGAAGGCGGAGACAAAGAGCGAGGAGGCGAGGGCTGAGGCAAGGCAGACGTTGGCGGCGCTTAAGGAGAAGCGGAAAAAGGTGGCCGAGCAATTTGAAGAGATTCAAAATTCCTCCGGCGAAGCCTGGAAGGAAGTCAAGTCGGGGTTCGAAGCTGCCATGGCTGACTTCAGAAAAGCCTTCAGGGAGGCCAAGGGGAAATTCGACTGATTATGGCCGACAGCGCGGGCGGTTCCGGCAGTTTGGGCGAATCAGTTAAACCCGGCGAGTGGCAACCGCTTCGTGCGGGCAAGCCCGGCACCTATCCGACTTAAGTATGCGTGTCCTGATCATTGACGACGAAGAGAACATTCGCAAGACCACGGCGGTGGTTCTGGAGGGAATGGGCCATGAGGCGGTGGGTGCTGACAGCAGCTCGGCGGCCTTAAAGCAACTGGATAAGTCGCACTTTGATGTGGCTTTTCTGGACCTGAAGCTGGACGGGGAATCGGGAATCGAGCTTCTGCCCAATCTGCTAAAGAGCAATCCTCAACTGGATGTGGTGGTCTTTACGGCCTACGCATCGATTGAGACCGCTGTCGAAGCGATGCGGCGGGGTGCGGCGGACTACATTGCCAAGCCATTCACTCCCGATCAAATCCGGCAGGTTTTGAGCCGGCTGGGCAAGACCCGGAAGTTGCAGGGCCGGGTTGCTGAATTGGAATCGCGCCTTTCGGCCGACTCGCCCAAGGCCGACCTTGATACGGTGGAGCCGGCCTTGCAGAAGGTTTACGAACACGCTTTCAAGGCCGCCGCCACGCCTGCCACTATTTTGTTGCTGGGCGAGAGCGGCACTGGAAAGACAGTGCTGGCGCGGGCCGTTCACGAACGGAGTCCGCAAAGAGAGAACGCGTTTGTGACGGTGAGCTGCCCGAGCTTGTCGCGCGAATTGCTCGAAAGCGAGTTGTTCGGCCACGTCAAGGGCGCCTTCACCGGGACGGTAGGCGACACCTGGGGGAAAGTGGCGCTGGCCGATGGCGGGACGCTCTTTCTGGATGAGATTGGCGAATTGCCTCTCGAGATTCAGCCGAAGCTGCTCCGGCTTCTGCAGGAGAAGGAGTACGAGCGGCTGGGGGAAGCCAAGCTTCGCCGCGCCAATGTGCGGGTGATCGCTGCCACGAACCGGAACCTGGAGGAGGCGGTCCAGGGAGGGCGTTTCCGGGAGGACCTTTATTACCGCTTGAATGTCATTTCCCTGCAGCTCCCGCCCATGCGCGAGCGAATGGGGGATTTGATGAAGATCGGCAATGACTATCTGCTTTTTTTTTCCGCTCAATGCGGCAAACGCATGAAGGGGTTTACGCCGGCGGCGGAGCTGGCATTGAAGCAATATCCCTGGCCGGGCAATCTTCGTGAGTTGCGCAATGTGGTGGAACGGGCAGTGATCCTGGCGAGCGGCGACAAGATCGACGCCGGGGATCTGCCGGACAAACTGAGCCAGTCGCGATCAGCCTATTCCAACGGCTTGCATACCGGAGCGCGCGTCACACTCGAGGAGCTGGAGAACGAACACATCCGGCAGGTCCTGAAACAGGCTTCGACCATGGAAGAGGCGGCACACACTCTCGGCATTGATCCGGCTACGCTCTACCGCAAGCGGAAGAAGCTGAACCTCTAAGTTGACGGGGTTGAGGTGGAATCGGCGCCAGGACTGGCAAAGCGGCGGAAGCGCGCTTGCGCCTGGCCATTCACGGCGCGCGAGACGGCAGCGACTTGTTTATGTTGCGGACCCGACTGTTCCTCAACCTGATACCGTTTCTGGTTATCCTGACGGCTCTGGCAGGCTATTCCATTTTTCTCTTCTCTCGCGTGGCGGGCGGCATCGACGGCACGGTAACCCGCAACTATCAGAGTCTGATGGCCGGGCAGGCGATGCAACTGGCTTTGGGGCGCCTGGACCAGGAGATGCGCGCGCTGGCGGCGGATCGGATCGCGCCGGACAGCGCGTTCTTCGAGGAGAACATCCAGCTTTTTCAAAGTCACCTGAACCTGCTGGCGACAAATGCCGTGCCGGCAGAGGAAATCGGGTCGGTTCGGCGGTTGCGGACTCACTATGAGGAATTGCGGGAGGCAGGGGTGGCGGTGATCGAGGCCGGCAGCGTGGAGCGCCGGAGGGAGCTGTACGAAGAGCGAATGGTGCCGGTTCTGCTGGCGAGCCGGATATTATTGGAGAAGGTCGAGGCCCGAAGCCATGGGGCTATTCTGGCGACCACGCAGCGTCTGGCAGCGATCAAGTCCGACGCCACGCAGTTGTTGGTGATCGGGGTGGCCGTGGCGTTGCTGATTGCTGCTTTTGCCTGCTACCAGTTGGGCCGCTCGATCGTGGACCCGGTTGTGGAGCTGACGAGGGCGGCGAAGGAATTTGGCAAGGGCAACCTCGACGTTACCGTCTCTGTCAAAGATGAGAACGAATTGGGCCATCTGGCGCGATCCTTCAATGCCATGGCAGCCCAGCTCCAGGCCTATCGGGAGAGCACCAGCGAAGAGATTCTTCGCATGCACCGGGTGATGGAGACCACTCTGGGTTCCTTTCCCGACCCGATTTTTGTCTTGAATCGCGAAGGCAGAATCCAATTGACAAACCCCGCGGCCGAGCGCCTGGCGGCCTGCCTGGATTGGAACGACCAGTTGCCGGAGCGTTTGCGAGAGCTCGCGCAGGAGATTCTCTGCGGCGGGGCCGATTACCTTCCGGATTCGTTTAAAGGCGCCGTCAGTTATCGGATGGATGGGCAGCAGAAGACCTTTCTACCGCGCATTCTCGCCATGCGTGACAAGGCCGGCGGGCTGATGGGGGTGGCGGTGGTTCTCTACGATGTGACGCGGTTTCGACTGATGGACGACGCCAAGAGCAATTTGCTGGCGACGGTGAATCACGAGTTGAAGACGCCCCTGACCAGCGTGAGAATGGCGCTCCATCTGTTGTTGGAGAAAGGGATCGGTCCGCTCTTGGCCAAGCAGGAGGAATTGGTGACCGTGGCCCAGCAGGACAGCGAGCGGCTGCTGCGCATTTTGGACGAACTGCTGAATTTGGCCCGTCTGGAAGAAGGCCCCGAATTGAATCGGGAACGCGTCCTGCCCGATCAGCTCGTTGAAACGGTGGCCAAGGAAATGTCTTCCAAAGCTTCGGCCGAAGGCGTGAAGGTGCGGGCGACTATTGAGCCGAACCTGCCACCGGTCTGGGCTGATCCGGATCGCATCCAATATGCCCTGGCGAACTTCGTCTCCAATGCGATCCAGCATTCACCAGTGGGCGCGGAAATCGAGTTGCGCGCCCGACGCCTCGAGGATTCCGAGGTGCAACTCAGCGTGGTCGATCACGGACCAGGCATTTCGCCCAAAGAACAGACCCGCGTCTTCGACCGATTCTTTCGCGGACAGAATGGGCGTCAGCACGGATTGGGGCTCGGCCTGTCCATTGCCCGGGAAATAGTCGTCGCCCACGGCGGGAGGGTGGGGGTGAGAAGCGATCCCGGGCGAGGCGCCGAGTTTTACATGGTGCTGCGGTCTGAAAACCGGCTCCAGGAGACCGCTTGAAGCGGCCTTGGATGATTCCATTTGCTAATCAGAAGGGTCTTTGGCAATCAATGGCCGGTTGATGAAAAGAATTGTTGTTGTCGCTTCATTGCTTGGCGTGCTGGCTTTGAGTTGCACGCGAAAATCCGAGGAAGGTGCCTCTTCCATTTTGTTTGGGCATCACTTCCTGGGAAGCACGGGCATTCTCCAGGATACAAACGCGGCCAGGCTGCAACAGATCGCAGCCCTGCCCTCGAGCCGCCTGGTCCGGCAGGAGGTGGTGAGAAAACTGGCGGCGGCTTCGGCGCCCCTCTTGCGGGGGTCGGCTGTGACCGATGTCGAGGCGGCGCTGCTGGAGCCGATCATCGATGGCTTGATTGCGGCGGAGTCCTTCTCGGAGATACGAGGCCCTGCCAATCGTCCCGAAGCGGTCCTGGCCGTGCGGTTGAACGATGTCCAGGCCGGGGTATGGCGGAGCAATCTGTGGCGCGTTCTGTCGCCGAGGGGGGCCAACTCGGATTTGGACGGAGCCGGATCGAACGCCTGGATGGTGACCAACGCGCAATCCCGAGTCATCCAGTTTGCCCGGGCGGGCGATTGGGTGTTGCTGGGGGCAGGCAGTGAAAAGCTTAAGCTGCTGCCCAAGTGGATCAGCGGTTTCGCGAGCGGGTCACTGCCGGGGAGGCAAACCAATCAAGTCTGGTTGGAAGTGGAAGCGGACCTGCCGCGGCTGAAAGGCTGGCTCCCATTCCTTCAATCGATTGAGGCGCCAGCGGTCCGGCTGGCCATGAGCGGTGACGGCGATAATGTGCGGACGCGGGCCCGGTTTGTCCGGTCGGAGCGGATTCCATGGATATTTGAACCGTGGCAGATTCCGACGAACCTCATCAATGATCCCATTGTTGGTTTCACTGCGGTTCAAGGCATTGCTCCGCTTCTGGAGGATGTCGAGGCTGTCCAGCAGCTCGGGCTGGGCAAGGTGCCGAATCAGCTTTACGTCTGGAGCCAGAGCACGGTGCACGTGCAGGCGTTTGCGGCCATTCCCATGCCGGACGCTACCAACGCGATGCGGAAACTGGCCGTAACGATTCCACCGCTGGTTTTCGCGGCGCTGGAAAAGCCGATTGGGGATTTTCTTTATGCGAGCAATCGGGCGGAGTTGCTTTGGCGAGGATTGCCTTTCATCGTTCCGTACGCGCGGCCGGTCGCTGATGGCGGGGGGGAATTGGTGATGGTCGGCTTGTTTCCGGCAGGCGGAAAAACCAATCCGCCTCCGCCAGAGCTCTACGCGCAACTGCGCGGGCGCAAAGACCTGGTGTATTACGACTGGGAGATTACCGAACAGCGGCTGATCCATGCCCGCCAGTTGTACCAATTGGCCAATATCATTGTCGGGCGTCACGTTCCGGACAAGAATCTGCCTACGCAGAAATGGATTAATGAAGCGGCTCCGCTTCTGGGGAATTCGGTCACGGAAATTACTGTGGCTTCCGCGCGCGAATTCGGGTTGGTGCGCAAATCGCATTTGGGCTTTACCGGTCCGGAGTTGATGGCGCTTTTGAGTTGGGTCGAGTCGCCCGGATTCCCTCTCCGTTTTGAATTGCCACCGCGCGATCAGATTTCAACCAACGTCTTGGGGCGGGCTCGAACGAACCGGGTTTCAACACCGGCTGCGACGAATAAGCCACCGGCGCCGGCGCGAAAGTTGCAATCCCCGAGTGAAAGCAATTCCCCTTCTCCCCAAAAGCCTTAATCAACCATGCCTCTTAAGCTCGGAGCAAATATCGATCACGTTGCCACTCTCCGCGAAGCGCGTTATCGCGGGTTGGAGAGGGGCGAACCGGACCCCATCGAGGCCGCGCTCATCTGTGAAGCGGCCGGCGCGCAGGGCATCACGGCACACCTGCGCGAGGATCGCCGCCACATTCAGGACCGCGACATTTGGAAGCTGCGCGAAGTCATCAAAACCCGGTTGAACCTCGAAATGGCCAATGCAGCCGAGATCGTGGGCATCGCCTTGCAGGTTAAACCGGACATCGTCTGCATTGTGCCCGAGCGCCGCCAGGAAGTAACGACTGAAGGGGGATTGGATGCAGCCGCCCAGGTCAGCGCGCTGACGGATACTCGGCGGAGGATGAACGATGCCGGCATTGAAGTCAGTCTTTTCATCGCGGCGGACCCTGCTCAAGTGGACGCGGCATCGCGCATCGGCGTCCAATTCATTGAACTGCACACGGGCGCCCTGGCGGAGCACTTCGAGAACAAGGATCGGCGTCGAATCGAAATCGAGCGGCTTGTGGTCGCGGCTGAACAGGGCCACGCCAAGGGACTGAAAGTGAATGCCGGTCATGGACTCAACTGCCGGAATCTTCCCGCACTCTATCAGGTGCCGCATTTGCAGGAACTCAACATTGGCCACAGCATCATCAGTCGCGCCCTGACAGTGGGTCTGGCGAACGCGGTCAAAGAGATGCTCGATCCGCTGCGCGGTGACCCGAATTGACTTCGGATCGGGCGGCCGCCTGCATGCCAGACCGGCGAAATCTAAAGCTGCCATGATTATGGGCGTGGGCATCGATATCATTGAAGTGAGCCGCATTCGCCATTCCTACGAGCGGTTCGGCGAGCGGTTTGTGAAGCGTATTCTTCATCCGGACGAGATCGCGTATTGCCAGTCGCACAAAGACCCCGCGCCTTTCCTGGCAGCGCGATTCGCCGCCAAGGAAGCCATCTCGAAGGCCTTCGGCACCGGTATTGGAGCCCAGTTGGGCTGGCAGGACATGGAGGTTGGGCGGCGGCCGTCGGGACAGCCTTATGTGATCCTGCATGGAGCCGGGGAGGCCTTGCTCCAGGAGCGCCAGGCAGCGCATCTCCACCTTAGCCTCAGTCACACGAACAACCACGCTACCGCAATTGCTGTCCTGGAAGGGTAGGCAGGCGGCAAGCGGGTGGAAACGTATTGCCCGGGCCGGGCGTAGGGACCGATGGGAAGCGCCGGTTATGTTATTTATGCGGCACACTCCAACAACCGAAGAGCTCTTCATGCTTATGAATGCTCGAATGTTCGGTGGAGTTTTCCTTGGGGCTGTCCTCGGAACCAAAGCCTTTGCTCAGGGTGAGTTAACGCCGCCCGGCCCGCCGATGCCTTTGATGAAAAGCCTCGACCAGATCGAGCCGCGAATGCCGATCGCCCGCATCCCTTTTGTCATCACGGACGAGGGCTCCTACTACTTGACCCGGAATCTGGCCGGTGTTCCGGATCAACATGGCATCATTATCCGCACGCATAATGTCACGATTGATTTGCAAGGCTTCACCATGCGAGGCGCCGCCGGGTCGTTCAGCGGCATTTTGGTCGAACCCGCCTTTGGCGGGATGGGGCAGACGAATATCACCGTTCGCAATGGAGTTATCACGCAATGGGGCTTCAATGGTGTGGACGCCATTCAAGCCTTTGGCGCGCATTTTGAGAATCTGCATCTTTCCCACAACGGCTTTGCGGGCTTGAGTGGCACGCACAGCCGCGTGCATGCCTGCACGGCTGCGGAAAACAGCCTCTTCGGGTTCTTTCTGAATGACAGCATAGCAAGCGAGTGTGTGGCCTTCGCGAATCGCAGCACCGGGATTCTTGGAAGCAATCTTCGGATACTCAATTGCACCAGCGCGCGAAATGCTGTCGGGTTCAATTTGCCCGCAGGAAGCGTTTTGAGCGGCTGCACCGCAGCGGACAACACCCAGGATGGAATCGTCCTGGGTTCGGAGGGCTGGGCGCTGCAGAACGCGTGCGCAGGAAACAATCCGGCGGCTGACCCGCTCTTTGCCGGCATTCGCGTCGCCGGAATCAACAATCGGGTCGAAGGCAATCAGGTCGGGCACGGGAGCGGCCTCGGGGTCAAGCTGGAAGCGGGCCTCACGAATAACGTCGTCATTCGCAATTTCACCATGGGCGACCCGAATCTGAGCTTTTCTTTCCCGCCAGGAAACGACGTTGGCCCCATCGGCAAGGCCGGTTCCGCCTCCAGTCCGTGGGCGAACATCGTGAATTGATCAGGCTGCTCAGCTCCCTCACATCTTTGTCCGTCGCCCGTTTGAGTTTGGCAACTCCCCGCCAGCTCCGCTGCGCTTCTTCTCGCCCATGCGCTCGTTTTAGCCGTTCAGCGTCCTCACCGGGTTGGATGGTCTGGCGTCAGCGTCCGCACGATTTGGCCCGAGTCAACGGCGATCACATAGACGGATCCACTTGTCGAGCCGGCCGCCAACAGATGACCGTCCGGACTGAAGGCGGTTGAGGAAAGATGTTCCGGCACAGTGCTCGCGTCTCTTTTGATCTGCACGCCCGGAGTAACAGCATGAATCTGGCGGCCTGACATGACGTCCCACAGTCGAAGCGTCCTCGTTCCAGACCCTGCCAGGAGGCGGCCGTCTGGTGAGAAGGCCACACTGAAAACGCGCAAGTTATGGAACCTTTGGTCGGGCGCTAAAAAGTCTGTCATGATCCGCGTGTTGCGCCCGGTGCCTATATCCCAAAGCCGCACAGTTCCATCATAACTGGCGGAGGCTGCCGTCCGTCCATCCGGCGAAAAAGCCACCGACATGACATCCGAGGCGTGACCGATCCAGGTATCCATTGTTTCGCCCGTGTCCAAACGCCATAGCCGGATGGTGTTGTCGCGACTGCCAGTGACGGCAAACCGGTCGTCAGGACTGAGCGCCACACTTGTGATCTGGCGCGAGTGGCCCTCGAGCTTGCGAAGCAAGACACCCATTTCAAGGTCCCAGAGAAACGCCCGGCCATCGTCGCCGCCGGAAAGCACGTGACGTCCGTCGCGGCTGACAGCCAGGGCGTGGACATCCTTTTGGTGGCCCGCCAGGGTGGCGATGGGGTCCGAAGCGCCATCACGCGAGAAGCGATGAATGAGATTGTCACCACCCGCGGTCAAAAAGGAGAGGCCGTCGGGCAACCATTTAATGGAGAAAACCCAGTTCGAATGGGCCTGAAAAGCATGGATTGGCGGGCCCTCACGATTTCGCCAAATCCGGACGCGACCGTCACCGTTCCCGCTGACAAGCAGCTCGCCGTCGGGACTGAAAGCGACCGACTGGATGGCAAACGTGAAGATGGGCACGGGCATCAGACTGGTGGCGACAGCATCCAGTTTTGTCTCCTGTGCCGGGACTGGACTGGGGGACTCTTGTCCGGAGGCCGGGGCATTGGCGAAGACGGCGGCGGCCATGAGAATTGTCCTGGCCAATGCAGCGCGGGGCTGCGCTTTGTTTATGGAGGGTCGCAAAGCGAGGCGAAGGCGCTGTGCCTTTAGCGCTTGCCACGCCCCTGAAAGCCAAAGCGGGCGAGATGGAAATGTTTTCATGATCCAGGCAAGAGGCTATCAGAACCCCGGACACCGTGTGTCAACGTTGTGTAAAATCAGCTCCGTCGTCTCGGGTTCGTTTACCTGGAGGGGTGCGTCCGCTGCCGAGCGCGGTAGAAATGGGCTGAAAATGACTGCGTAAAAGTCCCAGTCTTCGAAGGCGCGTTTTTTTGAAGCGACCTACTGAAGAACTCTTCTTCGCCTGCTTGGTTCTTGGATACAGAAAGCGGTTCCCCTGCCGCAATGAATGGCACCACCAGGTCTGCCGCAGCCCGGAGGGCCGTTGGCCATGTATGAATGGCAAGGAATGGCAAGAACATGGGTGGGCAAGAATGAACTTCCCATTCTTGCCCGTAATATTCTTGCCACTAAAGGTCCACGCGGATTTTCTCGGGCGGGACACTCGATCAAGCGGCATTCGGTCCAGTTCCAAGCCGTCGTTCCCACTCCTTTCTTCCGAAACTGAGCGAGGCCGTTGTTTTTGGCTGGTCAAAGGTTTGGCGTGCAGTCACAAAGTCGGCCTTCAATTTTCGATGATTGAGCAGATTTTGATTCTGGATTTTGGGGCGCAATACACGCAAGTGATTGCGCGGCGCATTCGTGAAGCGAACGTCTATTGCACGATCGTGCGCTACGACACGCCGGCAAAGGAAATCAGTGCGTTGCGCCCGCGCGGCCTGGTTCTTTCGGGCGGACCCTCCAGCGTTTATGAGGTGGACGCGCCGCATCCGGATGGGGCGATCTTTCAGCTTGGCTTGCCCATTTTGGGTATCTGTTATGGGCTGCAGTTGCTCGCGCATTATTTGGGCGGGAAAGTCGAGCGCGGCCTCAAACGCGAGTATGGCCGCGGCACTCTGACCGTGCAGGACCAGGCTTGCCCGCTTTTCCTGAACCTTCCCACGCAGTTTCAGGTGTGGAACTCGCATGGCGACAGGCTGGCCAGGCTGCCGGCCGGTTTTCGCAAAGTCGCTGCCACGGAGAACTCCGACTACGCGGCCATGGAACACCGGTCGCGCAAGCTTTTCGGGCTGCAGTTTCATCCGGAAGTGGCGCACACCCCGCGCGGCGCGGAAATCATCAGTAACTTCGTCCACCACGTTTGCGGCTGCGGCCGGGACTGGACGATGCTGAACTACGTGGATCAGGCGGTGAGCGCGGTGCGCGAACAGATCGGAAAGGAGCGGGTGATTTTGGGATTGAGCGGCGGGGTCGATTCGAGCGTGGCCGCGGCGCTGTTGCACCGGGCTGTTGGCAATCAGCTTACCTGCATCTTTGTCAATAACGGCCTGTTGCGCGGCCGCGAGGCGGGGGTGGTGCGCGAAGTTTTCGGGCAGCATTTCAAGATGAAGCTGCATTACGAGGATGCTTCGGAGAAGTTTTTGCGCCGGCTCAAAGGAGTGCTCAATCCGGAGCGGAAACGGAAGATCATTGGGAAGACGTTTATCGAGGTCTTCCAGGCTGCCACCAAGAAAATCGGTTCAGCGAGGTTTCTTGCCCAGGGAACGCTTTACCCGGACGTGATCGAGTCGGTGCCCATTGCCGGGAATCCGGCGGCACTGATCAAGAGCCATCACAACGTGGGTGGCCTGCCCAAGAAAATGAAGTTCGAGTTGTGCGAGCCGTTGAAATGCCTTTTCAAGGATGAAGTGCGCCAGATCGGTCTTGAGCTGGGTCTGCCCAAGGAGATCGTTTTTCGGCAGCCGTTTCCAGGTCCGGGTCTGGCCGTGCGGATTTTGGGCGAAGTGACGCCGCGTCGGCTGAAGATTCTTCGCCAGGCCGACACCATCGTTGTGGAGGAGATGAAAGGCAGCGGCTGGTATTATAAAATCTGGCAAAGCTTTGCCGTGCTCTTGCCGGTGCGGAGCGTGGGGGTGATGGGAGACGAGCGCACGTATGATTACACGGCGGCCATTCGCGCTGTGGAATCGCAGGACGGAATGACGGCGGACTGGGTGAAACTGCCCTACGACCTGATGGAGAAGCTATCGAGCCGCATTATCAACGAGGTCGATGGCGTCAATCGCGTCTGCTTCGATATCTCGAGCAAGCCGCCGGCCACGATTGAGTGGGAGTGATCCGCCCCAGGGCACGGCCAAAACCTGAAGCTCTGCCGACAGAGCGATTCGTATCCGCCCGGAACGAATGGTCGGAACAGGACTCCAAAATCGTTCGTGCCGCCGCCAAAAGTTCCGCTGGCATCAAGGCGAAAAATGGCTCCGCGATTGCCAACCCGGAGCGCGGCTGTCCTCGGGTAAACCACGAATGAAACTGATACGAATCCCCTCTCCCCGGCCCTCTCCCCGCTCGTGCCTCGCGGGGCGAGGGGGTCCGTATTCATTCGTGGTTGAAGCTGGCCGCAGCAGGTGGGAAGCGCGATGACGCGGGAGAATCCCCAGGGCCCTTTCGAGTTCTTTGGTGCGGCTGAGGAGAGGCGCGCTCCGCAAAACGAGAATTCCTGGGACGCGATCTCCCGCGCTTTCCCGGTTGAAATCGGCTTGGTCGGCTTGTGGTTCTGCGCTATTCGTAGAGCATGACAACGACCGAGCAGGAAATCCTGAATGCGCTCTTGGAGTTGGAAGAGACCATCAACCGCATCCCGTTGGAGAATACGAAACCGGATTTAATGCCGCTCTTCCAGCGCATTGATGAGCTGACGCGCCGGTTGCCCGCGCAAACCGATCCCAGCCTGATGCATTATTTGCGCAAGAAGAGTTATCAAAAGGCGCGCCTGTTTCTGCAGGGACGCGAGGCCGAGAACGCGGCGGGCAATTGCGGCCACGTTTGAGGCGGGCTTGAACACAGTCCGGTTCCGGCGACCTTCGGGAATTCCCATGTGCGAAGACACCATTGCCGCGGTCGCCACGCCGCTTGGGGAAGGAGGGTTGGCGGTGATTCGCATTTCCGGTCCGGAGGCGCTGGCTGTGGCCGACCGATGCTTTGTCCCGGGGGGTGAACGCTCGAAAAGGCCGTCTGCCGCAGAGACGCACACCATTCATTACGGGCAGATTGTGCGAGACGGCGAGAGGATCGATGAAGTGCTGGTGGCGGTGATGCGCGCACCGCGGACGTTGACGCGGGAAGATGTGGTGGAGGTGACGTGTCACGGCGGGGTATTGGCAGCCAAGCTGGTGTTGGACGCTGTGCTGGCCGGCGGAGCGCGGCTGGCGGCGCCGGGAGAATTCACCAGGCGCGCGTTCCTCAACGGGCGGATCGATCTGACACAGGCGGAAGCGGTGGCGGACTTGATTTCGGCGCGGACGGAATTGGCGCTGGCCGCGGCCAATGAACAGTTGGCGGGAAAGCTTTCGCAGCGGATCAATGCGCTTCGCGAAGAGATGATGAAAATTCTCGCGCATGTCGAAGCGCATATCGACTTTCCGGACGAAGACATCGCGCCGGACACGCGCGGGCAGCTTATTAGCCGGCTGGAAGGGGGCGTTGATTTTATGGAGGAATTGCTGCGCACGGCCAATGAGGGACAGATCCTGCGGCGCGGCATTCGGGCGGCCATTGTCGGCAGGCCGAACGCAGGAAAATCCAGCCTGCTCAATCAGTTGCTCGGGCTGGACCGCGCGATTGTTTCAACCATTGCCGGGACAACCCGGGATACGATCGAGGAGACGGCCAACATCCGCGGTTTACCGGTGGTTTTCATTGACACGGCGGGCTTGCGCGAAGCCCGCGACGAGATCGAACTGGAAGGCATTCGCCGGAGCCGGGCCAGTCTGGCGCGCGCCGACGTGGTCCTGCATGTGTTCGATGTCACGGAACCGCTGACGACGGAGGATCAGAATTACCTCCTGGAGTTTGCCGGGCGCAAACGCATTCTGGTTCGCAACAAGGTGGACCTGCCTGTAAAGCTGGAACTCCCTTCGTTGCCGAAGACGCCCGTGGTCAACACGAGTTGTGTAACGGGGGAGGGCGTCGAAACGCTTAAAGAAACGATCAAGGAGCTGGTTTGGTCCGGCGAAATTCGGGCGGAGATGTTGCAGGTCATGATTAACTCCCGTCACCAGAATGCTCTGATGCGGGCCCGAACCGCCTTGCTCGACACGATCGAGGCGTTGCGAAGCGAACAGACGCTCGAACTCGTTGCGCTGGACCTGCGCATTGCCGTGAATGCCGTCGGAGAGATTGTGGGCAAGACGACGACCGAAGATTTGCTGGATTCGATCTTCAGCCAGTTTTGCATCGGGAAGTAAGAAGGGTTGCGGCTCGACGGGAAGTGAGGAAGGGGCCATTTGAACCACGGAGGAGTAAAGACGCGAAGCAGGGCCGATCATACCACGCCAGTTCAGAAGACGACGCTCCGGCAGCAATTCTCAGCTTAACCGGAGCACGGCTGTCTCCAGCCGCAGCAGATGGGAAGCGCGATGACGCGGGAGAATTCTCCAGGCCCCTTTCGAGTTCGTGCGCGCTGCGGCCGGGGCAGCCGCGCTCCGCAGATTGAGACTTGCCCGCGCTCCGGTGTTCTCCCTCCTCGGGGGTTTAACCGATCAGAAACTGGCTCTCCGACGTATCTTTGAAGTCTTTGGGGAGATCCCCGCAAATGCCATCGAGCAAGTCCTGGCAATCCGTTTCGGACAGGTGCGGGCTGGCGGAAGCGGAATGGAGGAAGCTGCCCAGAGATTGCCGCGCGTACTCGAGCAGGCCCTGGCGCAGAGGCAGCGAGTAAAGGGCGAGCGTCATCCCATAGACAATTGTGTGCCACCCGCGAGCGTCCCCCCGGTCGATCGCCTCCAGATAACGTTGCACCACCCGTTCGCCGCGAAGGGGACGGAGACGCTGGAGGGAAGCCTGACCGACGCGCTGACTGGCAGCCGCGAAGCTGGCCAGAATCGGCTTGAGGCTGAGGCGCTGGTCGAGAGCAACAATTTCGCGGGCTTGATTTCGGGCGGCGTGGGCATGCGCGCGCTGGATGGACGGGAGTTCAATCGGGAGGAGGATGCGCTTTTGATAAGCGCGCAGAAAATCGAGCAACGAATCGATGGTGGTGACTTGCTGCATGCTCAGCGCGGCGGAAGCGGAACCGAGGACAAAAAGTCCCTCGGCGGCGCCGAGCTGCTGGAGGAGCGGGTGAAGTTCGCCCAGCAGGTCGGTCCTTTCGTTCAAAGCCAGATTGCTTCGGTTCGCCATGGACCTTTGGAATGCGGCGCGTTCGCCTGCGCGAATGGAGCCTCAACGGTAACTTTAAATCCTATAATCCTCCTTCGCAGCGGTGCCAACAGGAAAACATGCCGGCAGGCAAATTTAATTGAGCGTAAAAGCTTGCTGGCCATTTTTCTTTGATATAATCTCCGCATTGCACCAGAGACTCTGAACAATCGGCGGTTTGATTCGCCGCGCTGGGGAGTGGTTCCGGCGCGAGCGTTCGGCCCGATCACAGGAATTCATCATGGCCAAAGTTGATTTCGCGATTGGCATCGGCGGCGAAGCCGGACAAGGAATTGCCACCCCCGGAAACATTCTTGCGCGAATTTTTGCGCGGCGCGGGCTTCACCTCCACGCCTACAACGCCTACCAGTCGCTCATTCGCGGCGGCCACACCTTTTTGACCATCCGCGCCAGCGACGGCCCCGTGCTCAGCATGGGCGACAAACTGGATGTCCTCGTCCCCCTGAATCAGGACACGATGAACCGCCACTTGAAACTGCTCGGGTCCGGTGCGTGCGTGCTCTTCGACAAGGATAAAATCCAGCCGGGCGAGGCGGCGGAGGGTGTGCAGCTTTGTCCCTTGCCTGTGAAGCAACTTTGCGGCGCGAACAAGCTGGCCGGCAACACCGTGGCTGTGGCCGCCACGCTGCAAATGTTGGGCATCGAATTCGAGCCGCTGGAAAACGTTCTGAAATTGCAGTTCAACAAAAAGGGCGACGCCGTCATTTCCGAGAACGTCAACATCGCCAGGGGCGGTTACGACTATGCGGCTGCCAACTTCAAGTCGTTTCCTTTCAAAGCGCCAAAATTGGGTACACCGCTGGCAGTGATCACAGGCAACGAAGCCATTGCCATGGGAGGAGCCGCTGCCGGGGTGCGATTTTACGCCGCTTACCCGATGAGCCCCTCGACGGGTGTATTGATGTGGATGGCGCGCCATGCGCGGCAATTGGACATCATGGTGCGGCAGGTCGAAGACGAGATCGGGGTCATGAACATGGTGATCGGCGCCGCCCAGGCGGGGTGCCGCGCGATGTGCGCAACGTCCGGCGGCGGATTTGCCCTCATGACCGAAGCGATCGGGATGGCGGGCATGATTGAAACGCCGGTGGTTTGCGTGGACGTGCAACGCGCGGGACCAGCCACGGGCGTTCCCACCAAGACCGAGCAGGGCGACCTCTGGCAGGTGCTCGGCGCCGGTCAAGGCGATTACCCGCGGGTCATCGTCGCGCCCACCGATCAGGCGGACCTGTTCCAAACCATTCCGGACTTGTTTAACGTGTGCGACAAATACCAATGCCCGGGACTGGTCCTTTCGGATTTGTTGCTTTCGGAGGGGACCGCGAGCATTGATCCCGCCCTGCTGAACTTCAAACAGAAGATCGAACGCGGAGACCTGATTTTGCCCAACGGCAACGGGCAGATCGAGAATCCCGCCTCCGGTTACAACGACAACGCCTATTTGCGTTACAAGAACACCGAAAGCGGCATCTCGCCTCGAGCCGTCCCCGGAGTGCCGGGGCACATTCATATCTCGGCCACCGACGAACACGACGAGGATGGCACGCTCATCAGCGATGAATTCACGAATCCGGCCAAGCGCCAGATGATGGTGGAGAAACGGGGGCGGAAGATGACCACGGTTCTTTCCCAATTGCCACCGCCCAAATTGGTCGGGCCGGAGAGCGCGCAAGCCACGTTGGTGGGCTGGGGTTCCACCGAAGGAGTCATTCGCGAAGCGGTCGAAAAGCTTGCCGGCGACGAAGGCATCGTGGTGAATCAGCTTTCCATCAAATGGATCGTGCCGTTTCACGCCGAGGAAGTGTCGCGGATTCTTTCGAAGAGCAAACGGATCATCGTGGTTGAAAACAATTACAGCGGCCAGTTTGCGCGCTATTTGCGGTCCGAGACCGGGATTGCCGCGCATGGGTTTATTCGCAAATACGATGGCGAACCGTTTATGCCTCATCACATTGTCGAAGCGGTCAAGGAACAGTTGTCGGGCAAGACCGCTCTTTCCGTTCCCGTTCATGAAATCCACGTTTAAGTTGTTGCGCTTATGACTACAGCCACTGAAACAGCCCCTCCCCAACAGACTCAGGGACACGAAGTCACCAAGGAAAGCTACAAGGGCAAGATCCATCCGGATTGGTGCCCCGGCTGCGGCGATTTCTCGGTGCTCTCGGCATTGCAGACGGCCCTCTTCGAGCTTGGGCTCAGCCCGCACCAGGTGCTGGTCATCAGCGGGATTGGTTGTTCCTCAAATCTGCCGGGCTTCATCAACACCTACGGCATGCATACGTTGCATGGCCGCGGCCTGGCGGTAGCCACCGGCGCCAAGCTGGCCAATCACGAACTCAAAGTGATCGCGGTCGGCGGCGATGGCGACGGCTATGGAATCGGCGGAAACCATTTCGTTCACACGATGCGGCGAAACGTGGACCTGACCTACATCGTGATGGACAACCAGATTTATGGTCTGACCACCGGCCAGGTCTCGCCCACCAGCGTCAAAGGCATGAAAACCAAGAGCACGCCGCACGGGAGCGTCGAGAATCCGATCAATCCGATTCCGATGGCCATTGTGGGCGGAGCGACCTACGTAGCGCGGGGCTTTAGTGGAAAGCAGAAGCATCTGGTCGAGATTTTGAAGGGAGCGATCTCGCACCGCGGCTTTGCCCTGGTGGATGTCTTCAGCCCCTGTGTGACCTACAACAAGGACAACACGTATCAATGGTTTAATCCGCGGATCAAGGCGCTGGAGGACCAGGGGCATGACCCCGCCGATTTTCATGCCGCGATGGACAAGGGTTTTATGTGGGGCGAGGAAATCCCCATTGGCGTTTTCTGGAAGCGCACGGACCTGCCTGCTCTGGAGGATCTCGAACCGGTCCTGGCGGAGGGCGGTCCTCTTGCTTACCGCCCGCTGGGCCTTAGTGACGAACAGGCAAAATCCATCATTGCCGAGCTGATGTAGGCGCTGTCGCACCGTGAAGGGGACGCCGGACAGGATAGCAAAGGCGGTGTCCGCGACACGGTATCCTCGAGGGTTGCAGGCATAAGGCGAATCCACCCGCTGACAGTTCGCATATTCTTGCGAAGAAATCTTCTTACCGAAACTCACTGCTGGTTGATTCGCCAGTCAGGAATCATTGGCAAGAGAATTGAGAGCCAGAAGACGGGTGGCTCCCGGCGGGGCCGTACGCTCACAATTGGTCTCCGCGCCCGACTCTGCATCGTCACGCCCGCGCGGTACCGGTTGGGTCAGATTGAGGCGCTTGATGACCCCGAAGGCTATGCAAATTGCGCCGCTTTCAACTCTTGACGATTGAAACGCTTCCATCGCGGCTCACATGCGCCACGAAGGGCGGCGACACTGTTGCGCACAGTTTCTTCATCGCCGGCAGGGGCTTGGCGAAAATCTGGCCGATTTCCACGCCGCTCAAATCACCCCGCGCTGTCAGTACGAAGGCGCGGACTTTGGCCGTTATCAGCGCGTTGGTCTCGACGGCGCGGTAACGGAGATGCTTGTCTTGGTCAACACGACCCAGCCGCGCTTGCCCGCTTCCGCGAGCCACGTTCGGTCTTGGGCGTCCTGCGGGAAATGATCGTCGTGTAGTTCGACTTGCGCGCCGGCGGCGCGGAGGGCGTCAGGAATGACACGGCGGCCGAGGGAACGGTCAACGAAAAAGACCAGTGGCTCAGGCGGTGAGGGCAAGTTCAACCCGGACTGCTTCTTCGACGTGTCCGCGCTCGCAGTCATAATCCTGGGCCAGTTCGTCAATGGATTCGCCCGCCTTGTAACGCTCCGCGACGATGCTCGTCGCAATGCCCCTCCGCGCTATCGCGGGACGACCAAAGGAAACATAGGGGTCAATGACGATGATCTTCGGCTCATCAGCCTCGCGCTTGCGGGTGAACGGATAGAGGCGGACGGCCAGACCTCCTGCGTCGTGCTCCACGCGGCGCAAGTGGGCGGCGAGCATTTCCTTCATGGCCAACTGGCCCGCTTGCGAAACCGCGATCAGCTTCTCGAAGCGGGACAGGAACAAATCCACGCCATCGGTTTGAAACTTGTGGTCCGCCAGCGGATGCGGGGCGCGGAAATGCCGGTTCACGTAGTCGAGCGCGGCGCGAACCTTGGGCAGTGGAATGTCGTGCTGGCGGCGAATCGCGTCCAGAATGTGCGCTTCGACCAGATTGACGAACGAGAGCGAAGCCAGGTCGGAGTCGGGGAGTTCGATCAACGGCTTGAAGAACCGCCGGCCACGTCCGGTCGGGTAAAAGCGGCCACGCACCCACGAGCGCAATGTCGCCACGGGGATGCGCAGATAATGCGCCGCCTCGCCAATGCTGTAGGCGGGCATTTCACGCGGATCGTTGGACTTCATTTGGCCTTCGTGCGTATTGAACGGCGCTCGGGTTTCTATCGTGTTTGCGTGAACAA
>CAZCUL010000210.1:0-2766 GCA_964501475.1 uncultured Verrucomicrobiota bacterium
ACGGGGTGTTGATGAGCGGCAGCCAGTCCGGATCGGCGACAGTACCCGGATTGCCGTCCGTGTCCGCCAGCGGGATGGAAGTCACCGGCCGCCAGGTCACGTCGAACGGAACGGAGCCATAGAATCGCTTGGCGCTCCAGATGGTGAACGCCGTGTCGGCCATCGCTATGTTGAGTTCCGCGAGAAGCCGGTTGGCGTTTGAAAGGGAGAGGTGGTTGGCGCGGGCCATCTGGTTCGCCGCCTGGTTCCAATGGACGCTGGCGTTTCCTTCCCAGAACACGGCGAGCGCCGTTTGGTCCTCAGTTCGCGTCGACCCGGTCCTGCGACCCAACGCCTTGACCGCCTTGAAATCATCTGTGTATGTCGCGTTCGTGAGACTTCGCGGTGGTCGAGGCTGGAATTGCGTATTGCCGGCCAGGACGAACATGTCGCAGAATGCCAACCCCTGGGCGCTCATCGGTCCAAACGCCGGCGGCGTTGGCCGCCATTGTCCCACCGAGGTCCCCCCGATGAACGCGGGGTAACTGGCGGCGAACCCATCAGTGGCGCGCCAGGCGAGCACCTCCAGGGCGACCTCGGTCCCCCAGGCGATGCCGCGTTCACGCGATCGTCCGCTGTCCTCCTCACCGCCGCTCAGTGCAGCAAGCGAAGCCGCGTAACTCGAATCCAGCTCCGGCTTGCGGGACGGGAACAGTCCGGCCAGCGCAGTGTATGCCGCGGCGATAACGGCCGCCCGGCGCGACGCGCCGCGAGGAGCCCTATCGTGAATGAAAATAGGTGTGTAGCGCTGTTCAATGCCGTTGTAGGCGTCGAAGATCGCCGTATGAACAATCGCTCCGAGCCGCTGACTGGATGAGTTCGCGGTATTCGTCGCGACGAGCGTGTCGATAAAGATCTGATTCCACTCGAGTACAGGGTTGACGGGCGTCGGCCTCTCCGAACCCTCCCGGCCGCTTTTGGCCGGAGAAGGAGCGAGGAGGATCAACCCCGCGATGAAAACAAGCCCAGTCGCTTTATATCGATCAACTTTCATAGGTTTCTCCCTTAATGCGGTGCCTTTGCGCGTACGGTTCTTTCCGGCCTCCGGCTGAGGTCGCGAGGCTGTGATACAATCGCCAACCGAAGTGAAGGCTCCACGCAAGGATTAATAGCTCGACCGCGGGTTACAGATCCTTGCAGGCGATCTTCGTTTTTCTTCGGAATTGTTCCGGCGGCTATGAGCGAGCAATTGCGAACCGCGTACGAGTTCGGGCCTTTCTTCTTGGACGTCACCAAACGACGCTTGTTGCGGAACGGCGAACCCGTGCCGCTGGCTCCAAAGGTCCTGGAAACGCTCCTCGTGCTCATCGACAACCGGGAGCGCGCGCTCACCAAGGACGAACTGCTCAAGCAGCTTTGGGGTGACACAGTTGTGGAAGAGGGAGGGCTCACCCGGAACATCTCCATTTTGCGGAAAACTTTGGGGGAGAAGCCCGATGAGCATCAATACGTCGTCACCTTGCCCGCCCGCGGATATCAGTTCGTCGCGGAGGTCCGGGAAGTACGGGGGCATGGAGACGCGTCGGAGGCGCCCGTTTCGACACCTCCGGAACGCGGGTTCAGGCTGAGAGGACGGCTTTCGGCGCGTAGGTGGTTGGCTTTTGGCGGACTGGCAGCCCTCGTCCTGCTGGGAAGCATCACGTACGTTCTGCTCCCGGTCCGGGCCACTAAGCCAGGGATCACCTCCCTCGCCGTGCTACCACTGGAAAATTTGTCGGGCGATCCTACGCAGGAGTACTTCGCAGACGGAATGACCGAAGCGCTCATCGGCAACCTTGCCCGAATTCGCGCCCTGAGGGTTGTGTCGCGAACCTCGGTGATGCGCTTCAAGGGAGCGCGACCGTCTCTCTCGGAGATTGCGCTGGCGCTGGACGTCGACGCGGTGATTGAAGGCTCGGTGCAACGCACGGGTAATCGCGTGAGAATCAGCACTCAGTTGATTCATGTGCCGACCGATACGCACCTGTGGGCGCGTGAATACGAGCGTGAGCTGACGGACATTCTGAAGTTACAGAGCGAAGTGGCGCGTGAAGTTGCCGAGGAGATCCGCATCCAGGTCACCGCGGAGGAGCGCGCCCGGCTGGCCTCGGCAGGCACCGTCAACCCAGCCGCTCATCAGGAATACCTGCTTGGCCAGTACCACCTGTGGAAGCTGACCGAGGAACACCTGGCGCGGGCGGTCGATCACTTCGAACGCGCCACCCACCTCGATCCAGGGTACGCCGCCGCACACGCCGGGTTATCCCACGCTTGGTGGTGGCGAGGCATCTGGGGTGCGAAAACGCTGAAAGAAGTGGGGATCCCGTCACATGCTGCGGCGCGAAAGGCCTTGGAACTCGATCCGCGGCTCGCGGAAGCGCACGTGTCGATGGGGCGCATCAAGTACCTTGACTGGGACTGGACGGGCGCCGAAAAGGACTTCGTCCGCGCCCTGGAACTTGATCCGAACAACCTGGATGCTCACTTCTTCTGTGGGATGTTGTTCATGGCCCTCGGGCGCTTCCCTGAATCAATCGCGCACATGCAGAAAGCTGAGGATATGGATCCTCTCTCGTCGACCGTCCAATCAGGTTTCGGCAGAGTTCTGTACCGCGCGCGCAGATTTGAAAAGTCCGTTTCCCATCTGAACCGGGCCATCGCCCTGGAGCCCCGCAGCCCCGGAGGATATGGACGGCTTGCAGATGTCTATGAGGAAATGGGCAGGTATGCGGAAGCGCTTGCCCTGCT
>CAZCUL010000211.1:0-6523 GCA_964501475.1 uncultured Verrucomicrobiota bacterium
TCTGGCACCCCGCTGGGGTGCTGCTTCTTTGCCAACCCTTTCCGGAGGTCTCCGCTACGCTGCGACCTCCGGCTACCTTCTGGCACCGCTTTGCGGTGCCCGGCACTGACAGAAAATGTCCAAACTCCAGGGTGAGGCGTCCGCTCCACGCTCCTAAAACTCCGGCAATTCGCCCGTGCTCCAGCGCTCGCCGCACCGCAGCACCTTATGGCGCTGCCCCAGTTTGTCGCAGGTGGCGGCGAAGGTCTCCGGGGTCTCCGTATTGAACTCGAACATTTCGTAATGACACGGAATGCAGATTTGGGCTCCGATGTCTTTTGCCAGTTTAGCCGCCTCGTATCCATCGAGGTTGCCCGCGACGCCTCGGTCCGGGCGGTCGCCGTTGATGGGGAGAATGGCGACATCGATGGGCCAGCGCCGAAGCCACTCTTCCATGCCAGGGTAGCGGAGGGTGTCGCCGGCATGGTAAAAAATCCACGGCCCGGCTTCGATCACGTAACCGAGGAACTTGTGGCGTCCCCAGCTATCCCGCTCCAGATCATTGTGCGCGGCGGGGACCGCGTGGATCTTGAATTTGTAAATCTGAGTCCATTTCCCGGCATCGAGCCCGCGCGGCCATTCCGCCATCGCTCCCACTCGGTCCACCGCCACTTCGCGATTGGCTTCGGGGATCACCAACTCCAGCTTGGGATTGGCGCGCATCAGGACCTGGAGCGTTTCGGCATCCAGATGGTCCGTGTGAACATGGCTTGAAGTCACCACATCTATGAAATTCAGGCATTCGGGGCGGACTACGATCTCGGTCATTCGCACGTGGGGCCTGTCGGTTTTGGCGTATTTGTGCGTGAGCGAATCGGAGAGATACGGGTCCGTGAGCAGGTGGCGGTCTTGCCATTGCAGGAGGAAGCCGCTTTGGCCCAGCCACCATAGGTGCGCGTTCGCGGCATCCTCGGCGGCAGCATTTCTCACGTCATTCAGAAAATCCTCATCCTGCAAAGCCGGCCTGATCATAAGAACCGTGTCCTGAAAAGTTGTTGTCTCAATATAGGCTTTGGAGCCTTTCGGGAGAACCGAAAATTCTCAAAATCCAGCGGCCCGCATTCACCCCCCGCCCGACCCGCGATCACTTCATCAATCGGTTTTGCAACCGCGCCAGGTAGGGGTCCATATGCATAAGAAAGAGATAAGCCCAATCTTCCTTCAATTTGCTCCAGAACGTGCGCGCCTTGCGCCAACTGGCACGATCGATTCTGCGGCAGTGCAGAAGGTCCGCTTCGAAAATCCCGTGCGCCTCCGCCAACAACCGGGGATCACAAACACGCAGCAGAAGCTCGTGATTGATCCGCAGGCTCCGCGTGTCGAGATTGGCCGATCCCGCATACACCGCGTCGTCGATAATGAACAATTTGGCGTGAAGAATCTGCGGCTCATACTCGTACACTTCAACACCCGCCCGCAACAGGCTCCGATAGAGGCGGCGTCCCGCCAATTGCGAAAGCAACACGTCCGATTTCCCGGCGAGAATGAGCTGAACACGTCCGCCGCGTTTTGCCACCTTCATCAAGGCCTTACGCAGCCGCCAGGTCGGGAGGAAATAGGCGGAAATGATCCGGACAGATTTGGCCGCAGCCAAATCACGCGCGAGTGTCCGGCGCATTTCCGCCCGGTGCCGGCCGGAGTCCGTCAGAAGAAGCTTCCATCCATGACCCGAAGGCAGTTTCCGTTGGGTTTTCCGCAACGTTCGCCCTTGCCGGCGCCGGTAGTTGGCCGCTTCGTAGTAATCACTGAAAGAGTCCGCCAAAACTTTGCCAAGAGGTCCGGTCATTTTCAGGCCCAGGTCCCGCCAACCGCTCTTCACCCCGTCGCCCGCATATTCCTGCGCAATGTTACAGCCGCCAATAAACGAGAGCTCGTCGTCGCAAACCAGGAGCTTGCGATGGTTCCGGTAGCTCCAGCGCCTGAGCCGAAACGGGTTAAACCAGCGAAACTCGCCCCCCGCCTCCGCCAGCGGCTCCCAGAAGCTGTCCGGCAACGTCATCGATCCCATGGCATCCACCAATACCCGGACCTGCACACCTCGGCTGCAGGCATCAATGAGCGCTTGTCGAAACCGTTCGCCTACCGGGCTGGCCGTGTAAGTGTAGGTTTCCAGATGAATCGAGTTATTGGCGCCGCTGATTGCCTCCAGCATTGCGTCCAGGGCCTCCTTTCCACTGCGCAACCAGTGGTAGGTGGAGTTGATCTTCGTCGCCATCGTCGCCGCAAGTTTACCGGTCCTTGTCGGCAGCGAAACGAAAAATAATCCAATCTTCCGTCATCTATCGCAACCAGAAGCGGGCACCCATGGCGCCCATTCCATGGCGGAGCGAAACAGGCGCGGCTGGAACAGCCATCAACGCATCGCGTTCCCCCCTGAACGAACACTACTGAATCCGTTTCAGCTCACCCGAGGAATTCACCGCAATTTCCCTTGCTTCGGCAGGCACTTGAACCGTCGTTACCCGGCCCCCCGGCCACCGGACCCACAGCTCCACGGGGCCGCGGTTCGCCGCCAGCGGCAGGACCTGCACGGCGCCGTCACAAGACCAATAGCCTCCGCCGGAACGCAGTTCGCGCACGGGATTCCACGATTGCCCGGCGCCAATGCGGATTTGTGCTCCGATGCCGTTGGGGTTGCCCGCTGGTCCGCGCAAGCGAACGCGCAAACCCGGCTTTCCAGCGCTGTTTTGAAACAGGAAAGTTTGCGCTCCATTCTGGCCCACCGCCAGGTCAAGTCGGCCGTCGCCATTAAAGTCCGCCACCGCACAGCCCCGTTGCTCGCCGTAAAGTTTGATGCCGCTTCGTTCTCCATCGAGCGGCCAAAACCCTCCCTTGCCGTCGCCTCGCAATAACAGCCCGCGACCGGCATCGCACCGGGGAACGCCCGGCCGAAACGGAAAGAAGTTCTGGCTCAGGAACAAATCTTCGGCGCCATCGCCATCGAAATCGCCCACCGCAAGCCCCCAGGCTGGAGCGATTTGCGCTTCCACCGGCAACGGCCGGGCGACGAAACCGGTGCCGCGGTTCAGAAACAAGGTCGATTCCGGCCAGTTCGCTTCAAGGCTTTGGGACGCCCCAAATTTGTTTCCGAGGATTTCCGAGACACTCGCTCGGCCATAGGCCTGGTGACTTTGAAATCGCTCCTGGACGAATGGCATGGCGCGGCCGAGCTGTTCCAGATCGAGACGCGGCACCAGCTTGTTCTGACGGTGGTCATGATAGGCCTCGATCAGGTCCCAGGTGCCGTTCTCATCGAAGTCGCCAAAAAAAACCTTCAACGTCTTGCTGCGACTCAGCTCGCCAGGCGTGTTTCGGCCCCAATTCGACGCCACGATGTCCATGCGCCCGTCGCCATCGAAATCGCCGGTTGCGACTCCATTCCACCAGCCCCGATATCCGTCCAGTCCATACCTCGCAGTGGCCTCGTTCAGAGCGCCCGCATCATTGCGAAAAATCCGGATTGGCCCCCAGTCGCAAGCCAGAACCAGATCGGAATCACCGTCGCCGTCCAGATCGCTAAAGACCGCGCCGTTCACCAACCCGACGCCCTCGAGGCGCTGGCAGTTGTCCGGGTCGCGCTCGAAGTTTCCGTTGTTATTCCGAAAGACGAGAGACGATGCTGCCTGTGGATAACGCCCGGGGACGATCCGGCCGCCCACAAACAAGTCGAGGTCGCCATCGCCGTCGATATCGGCCATAGCCAGCGGGCCGGCGCTCGATTCAGCGGAGGGCAGGCTGTCCTGGACAAGGTTCCTTCGCGGATCGTAATGCCGCACGCAGCTTCCCACAGCCAACCCGTCTTCATAGTTGGAAGATCCCGCCAGAATGACCTTCTCGCCTGGTTCGATATCGCAAGGCAAAAGAGTGGTTTGATCGCGAGTGACAGGTTGATCGAAAGGCGGCTTGTGCCAGCGAGTGAATCCGCCTTGGCCGTCGTTGCGATAAAGCGCCAACCGCCCCCCCTTGCCGGAGCCGATCAACAAGTCCTCCCAACCATCGCCATCGAAATCGGTCCAGGTCACTCCTGGTCCGGGCTGACTGAACCGGCGCGGCAAAAGCGGCTGCCGCCCCAGGTCATCAAAAGCTTCCTCATGATGCGAATGATTCAACAGCAAGCTCACGTCACGAAATAGTGCCGGAGGCGGTTTCGACCCGGGCTTGGGCCGGCTTGGCGCGGCGGCTTCGTCGATTTCATAAACGCAATTCGGACGCGCGCTTTCGACCACGCTTCGAGCTCCGCCCGGCCAATCCACCTCAATGCGCAGCTCCGCGGCGGGGCCGGTCGCGAATGTGCGAATGGCATCGTCACAAGAAAGATATCTCCCCCCGGCCATCATCTCCTGACTTTGGTCCGGCATCCCTTCAGCGATGACCTTGACTCGCGCTCCAATTCCGCGGGTGTTCGGCTGTTTGCCCTTCAAGCGAATGGCCACTCGCGGCGCGGAACCGTTGTTTCGGTAGATTGAAGCGGCTGCATTCAGGTTGTTCACAATCACATCGAGGTCGCCGTCGTTGTCCAGATCGGCCAAAGCGATGCCGTGCGAAACGCCATTGAAGTCGAAGCCCCATTCGTTGCCTGCCTCCGTGAAAGTCAAATCGCCGTTGTTCCGGAAAGCAAGGTTGGGAGTGGCATGACGCGGATAGATTTTCCGCGCCTGCAGAATCTCGTGGGGGGACATTTTCCGATCCTTCCGCATCCGGCGCAGCTCTTCCGCAATGTCCCGGCTCCGCGATGCCCGCTCGTTTCCGTTTGAAATCAGCACATCCTCATAACCGTTCAGGTCCACATCCAGAAAGACCGCCGCCCATGACCAGTCCGACGCGGCCAGACCGCTCAGATAACCGATTTCCGCATAGATGCCGTCGCCGCGATTCAGAAAGAGAGTGTTGACCATATACTGCGGCCGACTCGTCATATCGCCGATCCCGGGCGTTGAAGTGTCGCGGGCCTCTTCCGTATCCATCCGCTGGCGATGGTCCCGGCTGAGCATGTCCACCACAATAAAATCGTCGAACCCGTCGCGGTTGATGTCGGCAAAGTCGATGGCCATGGAGAACAACGAGGTCTTCCTCAGAGCGAGGTGCGGCGCCGCCCGGAATCGTTCCCCGTTCTGGTTGATCCAAAGCCGGTCCGGGCTGTCGAAATCGTTACAGACATAAAGGTCGGGCAGGCCATCTCCATTGATGTCGCGAAACATGGCCGAAAGAGCCCAATCCAACGGAATCTCGGTCAGCGCTTTGCCTTCCTCGTCCTGGAACGCGCCCCCCAAAAAGGATGCGGAAGCCACATTTGTCCCGCCCACATTGAAATACAAAACGTCCGGTTCGCCATTCTCCTCGATGCCGCCGCGCTCGTTCACGCGGAAGCGGCCAACTAAATCCGGCTCCGTCGCCGGCCGGTCGTTGACCTTGGCCACGACTTGCCGGCCATTGACATTGCGCAGCCAAAAGCGCGTTTCCGGCTGATCCATAAGCGCGACCGTGCGGTAATTCGCCACATAAAAATCCAGGTAACCATCCCCGTTCACATCACCGATGGCCAGCGAGGTCCCGCCCCGTCCCGGATTCAGGCCGGAGGGCGGTGTCGCTTGTCGAAACCGCCCCTGGCCATCATTCATGAAAATATGCGTTCCGCCGCCCACCGAATTGACGATCAGGTCCAGGTCTCCGTCCCCATCGAAGTCGAACAACGCCGCGCCCGTGCAATCCAGTCCGGCGCAGCTTACACCAGCGCGAGCGGCGATTTCCTCGAATTTCCAGTTTCCCAGATTGCGGTAGAGCGCGTTCGGCCCGTCCAAAGCACAGAAATAAAGATCGCACCAACCATCGCCATCGACGTCGCCGGCCGCTACCCCGGAACCGTTCAGGAGAATCTGGTTGGTCAAATGCCGTTGCTCAGCCAGGCGGTTCGTGAAAAGAACACCGCTATGGGAGGGAGGAACCGACATCAAGCCAGCCTTGCCCGGCGAAGGCGCCGCAATCTTTGTGTAGCGAAAGCCGGGAGAAGTTTCCCATTCCAGGTCCGTCGCCGGCGCCGCCGCAAGGGCAAAGCACGCCCCAATCATCCACCAGACCAGAGCGGAAGAAGACACCATGCGCACCGGCGTTGCCGGTTTGTGGTTGCACTGACCGTTGATAGCGATTCTCATTTTGCGGAGCGCGTCTGTCCCCCGCAGCACGAATGAACTCGACAGGGCTTTGGGGATTCTCCCGCCTGATCGCGCTTCCCATCTCCTGCATCTGAGGACAGCCGTGCTCCGGGCTAAAATGAGAATTGCTGCGCCGTCGAGAAATCCCATGGCTTCCTCAACGCTTCGCTGTCAGTTTCCCGGACGCATCCACGACCACTTCTTTGGCATCCGGGGGAAGTTCGGTCGTGGTGGTTTTGCCGCCCGGCCAGCGAACCCACAAAGCCTTCAGCGCCTCGGTTCCACCAAGAACCTGCACGGCGCTGTTTTGTGAGCCATTGCCCGAGCCCGCCTGG
>CAZCUL010000212.1:0-7907 GCA_964501475.1 uncultured Verrucomicrobiota bacterium
GCGTTTGCCCTGGCGAGAGTAGTAGAGGGGTTTCACCCCGTAACGGTCCCTGGCCAGGTAGAAGCGCTGTTGCTTCGCATCCCAAAGCGCGAAGGCAAAAATGCCATTTAACCGGCGAACGAACTCCACGCCCCACTGCTCATAACCGTGCAGCAGGACTTCCGTGTCGCACCTCGATCTGAAGACATGGCCCTTCGCGGTCAGTTGTTCGCGCAGGGCGGGAAAGTTGTAGATCTCGCCGTTAAAAACCACCCAGACGCTCTCGTCCTCGTTGGGCATGGGTTGGTGCCCAGCCTGGCTGAGGTCGATGATGCTAAGGCGCCGATGGCCTAGAGAAACGGGCATGTCCTCGGCTGAAAAAACCTTCACTCCGGCGTCGTCCGGGCCCCGATGCCTCAGGGAGTCCGTCATCCGGCGAACCAAAGGTTCATTGGCCTCACCCCAGATTCCGGCTATGCCACACATGGGGGGATGCTGGGAGTTGCTTCAGCGGCAGAGGCGCCGTCCGCGAAAGCGCCCGCAAAATGGCTGCCGCCGGCTTCCGTGTTCCAGAAGCTTTGCGCTGCGCGAATGCCCGACTTCTCTTCCATTGCCTGGTGGCGCGCGGAGTTTGCAATCTGCGCGTTCAACTGCGGAATATAACCTATAACTTTCTCAATTCAGCCTTAATCCGAGCGCGGAATTGCTCGACGGTGAAGTGCCTCAGATAGTGAGCCCGCAAGGAGCCGTCGTAATCCGCCTGCATCCACTGCAGGAGAACCGCGGCCAGGCTTTGCGGCGCTTTGGCGGAAACGATCCCGGGATAATCCTCCGGAAACAGTTCCGGAATCGTTCGCCAGTGCGTGGTGGCAATCGGCAACCCATAAGCCATGGCTTCAACGAGCACCAACCCAAAACTCTCGGCAGGGTAATAGGTGGGAAAGCAAAAACAGTCGCTCTCCTCGAAAAGAGAGCGTTTGGTTTCACCGCCGACAAAGCCGGCGTAACGCACGCTCTCTCTTTCCGAAATGTCGCTTTGCCGGAGGCGCGCTTCGAATTCGAGCCGCTCCGCTTCGAACCAGAAGGTCCCCGCTACTGTCAATCGAATCCTAAGCGGAGAATCGCGAAGCCTCTGATTAGCCAGGACGACGGCCTCCACCGCGTCAAACAAACCTTTCTCTCGCACGCACAAGCTCAGGAAAAGCACTTCAAAAATTTCAACCCCATCGCCGGCTTCGCCTCGTTCCGCATTATCAGGCCGACCTCCATCAAGCAGCCTTCGCCGTGCCGTTGCCCGAGCCGCCCGTCGAGGTTTGAGGCGGCTTGAAAAGTCCGGGCATGGATCGGGAATTCCGTTCGGCACAACCGCAATTCGTTCGGACTCGAAGTCGGTTGCATCGCGGCGATTGAATTCGCCCAGGACCAGGCTGAGGCGCGGTCTTCCCAGAAGCCGCTTGCTGATCCAGCGTTCCCAGGGCTTGGCCTGCCCGGCAAGCCAGTCTCCCAAACCGGCTGCATGCCAGTGGTAAATCAGATTGCGAAACCAGGGCCGGCAAAAGGCCATCACCATCCAGTCACGGTAAAGAGCCACCCGGCTTCCGTTGGCCGGCACATAATAGAAATTGGTCACCCCGTGGCGAAGCCGATGGAAGATGGCCTGCAAACAGTATCTCAGCACGAAGAGCAATTTGCCCCAGCGGGCCCGGCCAATATCCGAGATGCCGCGTGATAGCCGGAAGTTCACATGATAACAGATGATCGGGCGGTCCTGGGAAGATGCCCCCGCGCGGGACATTTCTTTCGCCGGAGTTTCCCCAACCAAACCTTCCAGGAGCAATTGGACCATGTAGCTTTGACCGTGGTGCGGCGGGGGCGTGTGGGCAAAGACCAGAAGTTTGACTGGCTCAAGCGCTTTGACCATGAACAAAGAATCCCGTCCCGCCCATGAACAGCGTGGCAGCCGGCGTGAGGCCCGCGCCGGCCGGGAACGGGAAAGTCAAACCCTCTCTGGGTGGGCCGCCACACTCCCCGGGCGCAGAGCGCGGGCTGTCGCCTGGGCGAAGCCGTTCCAGCGACGTTTGCAGCCGGCTCGAACAGGCCTTGGCTCTTTTCCTGAAAGCAAGTTCAACCACGGGTGCGAGCCGGAACGTTCGCAGATTCGATCTGTGCCAAAGCGGATTCACCGAAATCACGCCAACTGTTTCCAAAACTCCCTGCTTGAACAAGCCATTTTGCTTTGAAAGCATTCGCGCGCCATCCCCGTTGCGGGGTTGAAAGCTTTTGGGCTTGTCATAATATCGTTTTATCGCGCTTTGCAGAGCATATTCGTTACCGGCGCCGCCGGATTCATTGGCAGCAATCTGGTTGACCTGCTCCTGAGCCGCGGCCATCAAGTCGTGGGCTGGGACAACCTTTCCAGCGGGCAAGCTGCCTTTCTCGAAGGGGCCCGCTCGGGCCAACACTTCCGGTTTGTTCAAGGCGATAACCTCGATCCAGCCGCGCTCACTTCCGCCATGGCCGGGTGCAATACGGTCTTTCACCTGGCGGCCAATGCCGACGTTCGCTTCGGATTGGAACATCCAAAAAAGGATCTCGAGCAAAACACCATCGCCACCTTCAACGTCCTCGAGGCCATGCGCGCCAACGGCATCAAGACCATCGCCTTCTCTTCCACAGGCTCGGTTTATGGTGAAGCGGAGGTCGTTCCTACTCCCGAGGACGCGCCTTTTCCCATTCAAACGTCGCTCTATGCGGCTTCAAAAGTGGCAGGCGAAGCTTTGATCCACTGCTACTGCGAAGGGTTCGGGTTCGAAGGATACATTTTCCGCTTCGTTTCCATTCTCGGCGAACGTTACACCCACGGCCATGTCTTCGATTTCTACCGGCAACTGCTCGAGCATCCGGACCTTCTGAAGGTCCTGGGGGACGGCACGCAACGAAAGTCCTATCTGGCCGTGGGCGATTGCCTCGAGGCGATGCTGCACGTGATGGCCTTGCGCACAGCGCAACAGGCCAAGCACCGGGTCCAGGTCTATAACCTGGGCACGAGCGAATACTGCCGCGTGACCGATTCCATTGGCTGGATCTGCGCCCATCTCGGACTCAAGCCCCGGCTCGAATTCAGCGGCGGGTCTCGCGGATGGGTGGGCGACAATCCCTTTATCTTTCTCGACACAAAAAAAATCCGCGCCACCGGCTGGCTGCCAAAACTCACCATCGAGCAGGGCATCATCCGGACACTCGATTGGCTGCGAAACCAATGGGTGTTGAAACGCCGATGAAAATCACCGTCGCAGGTTTATGGCACCTGGGCTGTGTTACCGCCGCCTGCTGCGCAAAGCATTTTCAGGTCACCGGTCTCGACTTCGATGCCGCTTTGATCCGGGAACTCCAGGCGGGGAAGGCGCCCACCTTCGAGCCGGGCCTTGACGAATTGCTCGCCGAGGGCCTCACCCGCGCACGGCTCTCTTTTACGGACCGCCCCGAGCAGGCGTGCGCGGATACGGAGCTTCTCTGGCTTACCTACGATACGCCGGTCAATGAGCAGGATGAACCGGATGCGCAATTCGTCCTGGACCGCTTGCACACTTGCCTTCGCTATTTGCCGGCGGGCCGACTCGTCCTGATTTCGTCGCAACTGCCGGTTGGAACCTGCCGCCGGCTCGAAAAGGAATATCCGCAATTCTCCTTCGCCTCTTCGCCCGAAAATCTCCGCCTGGGAAAGGCTCTCGAAACTTTCCAGCAGGCGGATCGCATTGTGGCGGGAGTTCGCGATTCCGCCGGGAAAGAGGTTCTCGATCAGCTTTTCCGTCCGTTTACCGGACAGATTCTCTGGATGCGCCCCGAGTCGGCCGAAATGGTCAAGCACGCCCTCAACTCTTTCCTGGCCGTGTCGGTCACCTTTATCAACGAGGTGGCCGGACTTTGCGAACAGACGGGCGCCGATGCCGGCGAGGTCTCCCAGGGATTGAAAACCGATCTCCGAATCGGCCCGCGCGCCTACCTCAGTCCGGGATCGGCCATCGCGGGAGGCACGCTGGCCCGGGACGTAACCACATTGGCGCGCCTGGCGGCGGAATCGAAAAAGTCTCTGCCAATGATTTCGGCGGTCATGCCCAGCAACGAGCGGCACCGCGCCTGGGCCTACGAACGGCTTCGCGACCGACTTGGCCGCTTGCGCGGAAAATCAGTGGCCGTTCTCGGGCTGACTTATAAACCGAACACCGATACCCTGCGCCGCAGCGCCTCGGTGGAACTCTGCCAAGAGCTGCTCGCAGACGGCGCCGCGGTGCGGGCCTTCGATCCGGTCGTGAAATCGCTTCCGCCTGAGTTGTCCAAAGTCAGCCTGGCAAAAAGTCTTCCGGAAGCCCTGACGGGAGCGGACGCCGCGGTGGTCGGCACGGAATGGCCGGAGTTTCGGAAAGCGCCCTGGGGCGAACTTTTACAGATAATGCGCGCAAGAGTCATTATTGATGCCAGCCGCTTTCTGGAAAGGCAATTGGCCGCGGAGCCGGGCGTGGAGCTCTTTTCTGTCGGCCGCGCCTGAACTTTGCATGACCCAATGAAACTGAAAGGTCTCAAGACGCTGATTACCGGCGGCAGCCAGGGTCTGGGAAAGGCCATTGCCGGGCATTATTTGCGCGAGGGCGCCGACGTGCTCATTTGCGCGCGCGAGCAGAAGGCTTTGGGCGAGGCTCGCGCCGAACTGGAAAAGTTGGCGCTATCCGGACAGAAGGTGCTGGCCCAATCCTGTGATGTTTCGGATGAGACGCAGGTGAATGAACTGGCGGAGTTTGCTCTCGGCAGTTTCGGGCGGATCGACGTCCTGGTGAATAATGCGGGGATTTACGGCCCGATGGGGCCGACCGAGTCGGTTGACTGGAAGGAATGGACCCGCTCGATAGAGATCAATCTTTACGGGGTCCTGCTGCCGGCGCGGGCCCTGATACCGCATTTTAAGAAAGCCGGACGCGGCAAGATCATCTTCCTCTCCGGGGGCGGTGCCACAAATCCGCTGCCCAATATCAGTTCCTACGCCGCGAGCAAGGCGGCCGTAGTTCGCCTTATGGAAACCCTGGCCGAGGAACTCAAACCCGACCATGTCGATGTCAACGCCATTGCGCCGGGGGCATTGAACACGCGTCTTCTCGACCAGGTGTTGAACTCGGGGAAAGAGGCGGTGGGCGAATCCTTTTACGCGAAGGCATTGAAACAGCGGGAAAGCGGGGGTGTGCCTTTCGAGAAGGGAGCCGCCCTGGCTGTTTATCTGGCCAGCGCCCAGAGTGACGGCATTACCGGAAAACTCATCAGCGCCCAGTGGGACCCGTGGCCCACACTTCATCAACATCGTGAAGAGCTGGACAAATCGGATATTTATTGCCTTCGGCGAATCGTGCCCGAAGATCGGGGGAAGAAATGGGAATGAATCCCTCCGGTTCTCCTCTTTTGCGCATTGCCAGCATAGAGGGTCTGCAACCGGCATAGTCCTTTACTCACCATGCCGACTTCCCCGGTTTATCCTCGAGTCGCGTTAATCGGTTGCGGGCTCATTGGCCAAAAGCGGCTCAACCACCTCCCGTCCGGCGCTGTGACCGTCGCTTGTGATTTGCAGCGGGACCGTGCCGAACACCTGGCTTCCCACAGCCCGGGATGCCTCGCCACCGATTCGGTCGAACAGGCGGTTACTTCACCCAATGTGGATGTGGTCATGGTTGCGACTGTAAACGCGCCGCTGGCTGGCGTGGCGGCCCAGGCCATTCGAGCGGGTAAACACGTCCTGGTGGAAAAGCCTGTCGCGATTGACTCAAAGGAAATCGATGTCCTGGAATCCCTGGCCGGCACACATCAAGTCCTGGTCCGCGCCGGATACAATCATCGCTATCATCCTGCGGCTTTGAAGGCGATCGAGATATTCCGCTCGGGCGCCATGGGGCCACTCATGTTTGTCCGCGGCCGCTACGGCCAGGGCGGCCGCGTGGGATACGAGAAGGAGTGGCGGGCGAACCCCAAACTGTCCGGCGGCGGCGAACTGATCGATCAAGGCGTCCATTTAATTGATCTCGCCGGGATTTTTCTCGGCGAGTTCGCGGTGGTGGAGGGTCATGCCGCCACTTATTTCTGGGCCATGCCTGTGGACGACAACGCCTTTATCAGTCTGCGGAATGCCCGCGGTCAAACAGCCTGGCTGCACGTAAGCTGCACGGAGTGGAAAAACCTTTTCTCCCTCGAAATTTATGGCCGCCAGGGAAAGCTGCACTGGGAAGGACTGGGCGGCAGCTATGGCGTCGAGCGCCTTTCCTGGTACAAAATGCTGCCCGAAATGGGCCCGCCGGAGACGATTGTTTTCGAGTATCCGCGCGGCGACCAATCCTGGAAAATCGAGATGGAGGAATTCTTCGAAGATATCCGGCTTGGGCGAACGCCCGTGCCCGGTCTGAAAGAAGCCAAAGCAGCACTGGCCGTTGTAGAGAAAATCTACACCCGCAGCGGCTACCAATGGTAAGCCAGAGACCGTGCCAAGCCGACAGTGAGACCACTCTGATCCAAACTCGTAATGACGAGGCTCCTGGCCGCCGGCTGCCCCCGGCCGGCAAGATTCAATCGGCGTTTCATTTTTCACTGGCCTTCCTGGATGGATTTGGCGGCCCCGGCTCCAGGGAAACAAGGCCGCGCGAGAGCGCATAACGAATCAGGCCGCTTTGGCTGCGCAGGTCCAGCTTCCGCATCATGTTGGAACGATGAACCTCGACGGTGCGTGGACTGATAAAGAGGCGCCGGCCAATCTCTGCATTCGAGTATCCCTCAGCCGCCAACTGCAGAACTTCCCTCTCCCGGCTCGTCAGGCTTTCATACCGGTCCGATGGGGTGTCTTTGGCCTTTTGCAGGTAGGTTTCAATGGCCCGATTCGAGAGCGGCGGACTCAGGTAACGCTGCCCGTCAACGACGTGGCGAATGGCTTTGACCAGCTCTCCGGCCGTCGATTGTTTCAGAACATAGGCGGCGGCCCCGTTTTGCAGGGCCTCGGCCACGTAGGCTTCGTTGGCGTGCATCGACAGAATCACCACCTGCGTGCGCGGTTGACGGCGCCTGACCTGTCGCACCACTTCCAAACCCCCTAATGCAGGCATGCTCAGGTCCAGAACAAGCACCCGCGGTCGCAGCCGGTCCACCAGACGCACCGCCTCGACGCCGTCGTCCGCCTCGCCCACCACCGAAAAACCTGGCTCCGCCTCGAGCATGGCGCGCAACCCCTGACGCAGGATCTGATGGTCGTCCGCCAGAACAATGGTGGTTTCCCTCATAACCGCTTCCGAACTCTGCTTGAGCGAGCCGGCAAGGGCAATTCGGTTGTCACTACCGTCCCTTTTCCAGGACTCGAATGAATCTCAAAATGCCCGCCCAAAAGCCCGGCGCGCTCGCGCATCCCATAAAGGCCGCTGGAGCCGACGGCGGCAAAGGCGCGTCCCACGTGAAAGCCGCGGCCGTCATCCTGCACGCGCAACTTGATGGCGCCGCGTTCGGCTCGCAACGCCACCGACACCTCTCGCGCCGCCGCGTGACGGCTGACGTTGGTTAAAGTTTCCTGAATAATCCGGTAGGCAGTCGTCTCGATCTCCGTCGGAAATCGCTTTCGGGCCACGCCGGAATGCTTGAAGGAAAGGCGAAGCCGGGTTTGGGCCGCATAACGGCCAAACAGCCAGAGCAGGGCGGGGATCAGCCCGAGATCGTCCAGCATGGATGGGCGCAGTTCGAGCGAGAGGTTTCGCACCAGCGACGTCAATTCCTTGACGCTCCTTTGGGCTTCGCGAAGATTCGCCGGCAACTCGGCCGCGGGGCTTCGCGCACAAACGTCCAGACCCAGTTGCAGCAGGGTCAGCGATTGCCCCACGGCGTCATGCAGCTCGCGGGCCAGATGGCGGCGCTCGGTT
>CAZCUL010000213.1:0-5094 GCA_964501475.1 uncultured Verrucomicrobiota bacterium
TCCATGCTCATCGAGGCCACTTCGCAAAACTCAATGGGCGCATGGCGATAGTAGTAAAGGTCCTCCTGGCGCGTCGCCAACGCATGAAACGCATGACCGGCCTCGTGCAACATTGTTTCCACGTCGCGCTGAACCCCGACCGCATTCATAAAGATGAACGGCAGGCGCGCCTCGCTCAGGGTGGATTGGTATCCGCCCGGCGCTTTGCCTTTGCGGTTGGCCAGGTCCAGGAGACGCAGTTTCTGCATCGTTTGAAAACCTCCGGCCAGATTCGAATCCAAATGGTCAAAGATGCGCTGGGTTTTGCCCAGCATCTCCTCCACCTTTTCGAAGGGACGAAGCGGCGGACGGCTGAGCGCGTCCACGGCGAGGTCCCACATCCGGAGTTGCTCGACGCCGAGTTGCGCCCGACGCTGTTCCTGAAGGACGCGCAGGACCGGCATGATCTCATGCTCAATCGCATCATGGAATTGTTCGCAATCGGCGGGCGAATAGTCAAAACGGCACCGGGCGCGAAAGGCATACTCGCGATAATTGACAAAGCCGGCGTTCGCGGCAATCCGCTCCCGCAATTTGAGGAGCTGATCGAAAATATCTTCAAACTTCTCCGCTTCCTCCAGCCGCCGCTTCGCCACCAATTCCCAGGCCTCCTGGCGCAACGCCCGGTCCGGCTCCTCCAGATAACGGCCCATTTGCGGCAGCGTCTTTTCCTCGCCCTTGAATTGAACTGTCAGAGCGCCGCTTAGCTTCTGATAGAGCTGCCCGAGCTTTGACTCCTCCGTCTCGAGGGGAATGTTCTCGTCGCGGAAGAGGTCCACAGCCACCCGGGTGTCCCGGTCCAAAACCCGGTAACGTTCGGCCGGCAGTTGCGCGCGGAGGGGATGTTCGAGGTAAAGTTGCTGGAGCTTGAACTGGCGCGGCTTGATCGGGGGCTCGATGTTTTCCACGAAATACAGGTAGGCCTTTTCGGCTTCCGTATCGTCCGTGTGGCACGTCATGGCGATATAGCGGCGCGACCCTTCCTCATCCAGCGCGGCCGAGACCTCGCTCCAGTCGAGCAGCCACTGCTCAAGATCGGACACGCCCTTCGCCTGGTGGATGTTTCGATCGAGCCGGTCGAAGAGGGGCAGGATTTGGTTCCAGTCCCCGAAGTCGATCTCCGCAGGCAAAAAGCGCCGCGGCTTGTATGTGGGCAATGCTCCGAATGGCAGCAAACTCATGCGCGGACGATAGGACAACTTGCCGGAATGAAAACCTTTTTCGCCGATTCCACGGAGAGTCGTTGTGACGATATGGATGCCTGGCCACTCAAAGCTATTGAAAGAATTCCCCGGTTTCGGTGCCTTACGCGCCCGCCCGCCTCCCAGACAAGCTCAAACGCGGCGGGATGCCTCGTTGCTGCGGGACTTCTCGGCTCCCCGTCCGCGGCCCATTCATCGCATCCTGGGTAAGGAACTCGACGTCAATTCGCGCGTGGGCGGGCGCGATACCGTTCGTAAAGACGCGTGTGGCGGCTTTCCAGGCTGACTTCCTTCCCGTCGATCCACATCCGTTTCACATTTGAGCGCACGTCGAGGATATCGCCGTCGGCCACAAACAACGTTGCCTCTTTCCCCGCTTCAATTGAACCCAGACGGTCGTCCACGCCCAGAACTTCCGCGGCGTTGAGGGTGATTGCCTTGAGCGCCTCCTCTTTGGGAAGGCCAAAGGCAGCAGCCTGCGCGGCTGAGTAAGGCAGGTTGCGCAACTGCGAAGCGTCGAAGCGGTCGCCTTCCGTCAGGACCACCTTCACGCCCGCTTCGTAAAGGAGGGCCGGCGCTTTGAAATGAATGTCATAAGAGGCAGTGTCCTGCGCCGGTTGCGTGTAGATGTTCTCGAAGACAACAGGAATCTGTTTGCTCGCCAGAAGATCGGCGGCTTGCCAGGCGTCGCGCCCGCCGACAATGACAATGCGATGTTCGTTTGCGCCCGCCCAGTCAACCGCAGCCTTGATTTGCCGGATTTCCTCCGCGCGCACCATCAGCGGAATCTCGCCCCGCATGAAAGGCAGCATCGCTTCCCACGCCGGCACCTTACCCTCTTGCCCGGCGTTGTCAGTCGCGGCGGCCTCACGGGCTTTGGCGTAAGCGCTGGCCTCAGCGAAAAAGCCCTCCGTTTCCTTCAAACGCGACCGGCGTAGTTTGGCCTGCTCTTCCAGTGATTTCCACTTGGACTTGTCTGCAAACGCTTCCTTTGGCCGGGTATCGAGTTCCATGTCCGGCCAGTTCAGGTGAAGCGCCACCGGCGCCTTCCGCGTCATGTCCTCGATTGTCCAGCCGGTCAAAGCCATCAGGCCGGACAGACCGCTGACGGTTCCTCCGAAGGGAACGCAATGGGCGTGAGTCACACCATTGGCCCGCGCGACAGGGATAAGTTCGGAATCCGGATTGACCGCGATCCACGATTTCACATCGGGCGTGTAATGGCCGACCTCGGTCGTGTCGCGAGTGGCCCGCACCGACGGGATTTCCAGAAGGCCCAGGGTTGTATGGACCGCGATCAGGCCCGGATAAAGGTGGAGACCATCGAGATCAACCTTCTTCGCTCCCGCCGCAGTTATATTCTGACCGACTTCGGCAATCCTGCCATCGCGGATGAGCACCTGGCCCGGCGCCAGCGATTCCCCCGACACCGTATGAACGTTGGCGCCGGTCAAAAGAAGAGATTCGGCGCGCGCTGTGCCAAGGCCGCACGCCCCCGCCACGATCAACGCGGCCAGAAACCGGCTCCAGGAGGCTCCGGGCAGTTCCGCGGTTTTGGCGGCAATCTTCATCGTTCGTCCTCCATGCAATGCCGGTCGTGAAAATCATGCTCGTGCTCCAAAGCCAAACGAAAGAACTTCGTTTCGCCGGCCTCGTCGCTCTTCTCGCCCGGAGGGCGTTTCTTCACGATTCGCCTCGCTTTGTCGAGCAACGCCCTTCGCTCCTTTTCAAGCTCACGAGCGCGGTCGGCTTCCAATGCGCGATCGAAATACTGTTTGCCGTCGATCCACGTTTGCAAGCAGACGGTGTCGAAAGCGAGCGGCGACTTGCTCCAAAGCGCGAAGTCCGCGTCCTTTCCCGGTTCGAGCGAACCGACGCGCTTTTCAATCCGCAGTTGTTTGGCGGGATTGATCGTCACGAATTCGAGCGCTTCGATTTCCGGCGTGCCGCCGTATTTGACCGCCTTGGCCGCCTCCAAATGCATCCGGCGCGCGTGATCGGAGGAGTCGGAGTTGAATGACACCAGCACGCCGCGCTCGTGCATCAGGCTGCCCGCATACGGGATGGCGTCATAGACCTCGAACTTGTAAGCCCACCAATCCGAAAAGCACGATGCGCCCGCGCCATGCGCGGCGATCTCGTCGGCAACCTTGTACCCTTCGAGCACATGTTGAAGAGTGCCGACCTTGACGCCAAAGTCTTCCATCAGGCGGAGAAAGGCCAGAATCTCATCCTGTCTATAGGAGTGGCAATGAATCCAACGCTTGCCTTCTAAAATTTCCCCGAGGGTTTCCAACTCGAGATCCCTTCGCGCCGGCGGTCCGGATTCTCCTTGCCGGACCTCAAGATACTGTCGGGCCGCGGCAAAGCGGTTGGCAATGAACGTCATCACCCCCATGCGCGATTGGGGAAAACGCGTCGTAAACCGGTCTCCCCAATTCGCCTGTTTGACGTTTTCGCCCAGGGCGAACTTGATCCCCGGAGGCGTCCCTTCGAGCTTCAGTTCCTCGGGACTCGCGCCGTGCCGAAGCTTGATGACGCAATTCTGGCCGCCAATCGGGTTGGCCGAGCCGTGACGGAGATTGGCGATAGTCAGCCCCCCGGCAAGTTGCTTGTGGATGTTGGCAGTTTCAGAATTCACCACGTCGCCAATTCGAACCATGGCGGTGGACGGAATGCTGCCTTCGTTGACCGCCCCCAAAATCATGCTGTGGCTATGGGCGTCAATCAGGCCGGGGGTGACATGCTTTCCCTGCGCTTCGATGACGACGGCTTTGTCCCGGAGCTCCTGAGGCGCTTCCAGACCTTTGCCGAGTGCCTTGACCTTGCCGCCGACAACAAGCAGATCGCCCTCGATCCGTCCTTCAGGTCCGCAGGTCCAAATCGTGGCGCCACGCACCAGCACCACCGCTGGTTCGGCCACTGACCCGCGGCCTTCCATCGGTGAATGGGCGACCAGTCGCCTATGCAGTTCCCGCGTTTCCGGGTCCAGCTTTTCGCCCTCCGCTTTGACGCCTTCCGCAGCGGCCAGGGCATTGGTCTCGCCGGCCGCCTTCGCGACCAGGTTGGTAATAGGCGGCGCGCCGGCTTCGCGCGGTGGCGGCGGTTGCGCCGGTTGCGGCTGCTTTGCAGGCTTCGGTTCCTCCTTGCCGGGATAGACCGCGCCATCGATCCAAACCTCCCGTACGCGGCTCTCGGGATCAAAATAACTCCCTCCTTCCACCACGGTCAGATTTGCAATCCTCCCGGGTTCGATTGTGCCGAGCTGCTGCTCCACACCGCAAAGCCGGGCCGGCACAGTCGTCAGGGCCGCCAGGGCATCCTCTTCCGATAGCCCCCGGTCCAGGGCCAAACGCAGCTTTTTTCGAAAGAATTTCTTATCGCCCAGTCCGAAAGTCGTAAGCGCAATCTCCAGGCCCTGATCGCGCAAGAGGCGGGGATTCTCCGGCGCCCAATCCCAGGCCCGCAACCGGTCCAGCGACACTTGCGCCCAATCTCCTTCGTCGGGCAGCTTGGGAAGCTCGGGAAAGTCCACCGGAACGATGAAGGGCGCGCCGGTCGCCTTCGCCAGATCAGGCCGGCGCCATTCCTGACCGGAGGAGACCATGTAGCACTCCAGATTCAGCTCCCCGGCCACTCGCCAGGCGCGGTCCACCATGAGCGCGCTTCCGGGTTCGAACACCGCAGGTATTTTTCTTTCCGCCACCGGCGCCAGGGCTTCAAAGGCGGGATTAAATGAAGGGCGCTTTCGCCCTCGTGGTTCCTTTGCATAATGGGCCCGGTCGCGCTGGTAATGATCGGCATCGAACAGCGCCTGACGAATCACCGCAATCGTGCCCATGAGCGAGCGCGG
>CAZCUL010000214.1:0-9925 GCA_964501475.1 uncultured Verrucomicrobiota bacterium
TCGCATCGAGATAAGTTGACTTCAGAAGCGGCTCGAGTTGATCAAAGTGCCTTGCCGGCCTGTAAGCATAGAACAGCGACTTGTAGTGGTCCTGCTGCCAGTTTCCTTCTGGCAGCGCCACTTCGCTGATTTTCAGCTTCACTGCGTCGCGGCTGATCGGAATGGTGAGCCATTGCAGGCCATTCTTCGAGTAAATCTTGTTTCGATTCCTCCAGTCGTTCTTCGTGTATTGAACTTCGTCGTAGTAAACAAAGACGTCTGCATCGTGGATCAGATCAAAATACCCTTTCCACGGAATGTAGTTGGTTTGAAGAACGACGACGCGCATCAGGTGAGCCTGAGACCTTGAGGCACTTTACGCATTGGGTAACCCACGACCGACGTGTTATCCGGCACATCTCTCGTGACGACGGTGCCGACGCCGACGATTGAATGATCCCCGATCCGGATGTTGTTCGATACCACGGACCCCGAACCGATGAACGTGTTCTGACCGACCGTCACGAAGCCCGAGAGAACCACGCCAGGCGAGAAGTAAGAACCTCCGCCTACCCTGCTGTTGTGCGATATGATCACGGAGTTGTTCAGCAGTGCCCCCCGGCCGATGTGAGCCTCTTTGTCCACATTGCACATCGGATAGAGGAATGCGCCCTCTTCGACAGTGGCGGACGGGTTAACAAAACAGGTGGGATGCACGAACGAAGGGACGCTTCGGCCAAGGGCGATCAGGCGATCAACGATTTCGAGTTTTTTTTTAGATGCTTGTATCCCAGACAGACGTAAAATCGAAGATCCCGCCATGTCTCGTCCGCATACTGCTCGAATCGGTAAGCATTGGCCTGCCCTTGTGAATGGCAGACGTCGTCGAAGTAAACGCAGGCTGCCGTCTTAAACTGGCTGCAGACCAGGTCCCTCATTTGCCGACCCAGTTCCCCGAATCCGACAAAGCCAACTTTCATTTCCGTTTCGATTTATGGTTGGGCCTGGGCGTCGTCATTCGGTCTTCTGTCGGTATTTCCGCTTCTCCATCGGAGCATAATACTCGTCGTAGCTGGCGGGCACCTGCGCGAGAAAACCGAGCTTTTGCAAAACGGATTCAGGTTGGTTCGAAAGGTCCATATGAGCCATGGCGCGCGGCATATCGATGCGTTGTTTCATCCAGGGGCGCGCCATGTTAATGGTGAGGGCGTGACGCCATTGGTTGGTTTTGTTGTCACCACCGGCGTGCCAAACCCGCGCGTTGAAGAACCAGACGGACCCGGCGGGCGCGACAAAGCGCCTGGCGTTTTTGTAAAACTCTTCTTCCGTGGGCGGGTCGGTCCGCTGCTGGGAACCGGGCAAAAACCACGTCGCCCCGTTCTCCTCGGTGAAATCGTCTAGGGCAATCGTCGCGCCCATGTTCGTTATGTAACCCGGAATGACGCGCGGGCAATCCACATGAATGCGCCGCGAGTAGTTCGAAGCGCCGGGCGGCATCGAAGAGGAAGTGTAGGCGTAAACGGTGCATCCGTCTCCCATGATGGCGTTGAAATGGTCGTTCAGCTTCCTGATCGTGAACAGTTCCAGAAAGGTTCCGCCATAAAGAGAACAGAGCATGACCATGGCATAGTCATTCCTGTTATTGTAAGGGAGCTTGGTTTCGTTCTCGATGGCCGCCATCAACTCTTCTTTCGCACGCGAAACATAATCGCGCGGCAGGACCTCGGGCACGACGGCGTAGCCCTGGGTGTGGATGTCGTTTACGAACTGGCTTAGATCACTCATAGGATGGAAGGATGGGATTGTTTGCGGCATTTTCGGAAAAACCAATCTTCTCGCGGACAACAAACAGCGGGCGATCCTGCACCTCTTTCAGGATTCGGCCAATGTAGAGGCTGGCCACGCCGATGACGGCCATTTGCACGCCGCCGATCGTTATGATAATCGAAACCAGCGCCGGATAACCCGCCTGAAACTCCGTGACAAAGAGCTTCTGCAAGATGACCGCGAGCATGTAAAGGAATCCGCACAGGGCGATGAAGAGCCCGGCGCTCACCGTCATCCGCAGCGGTAAGTCGGAGAAGGAGATGATGGAGTCGAGAGCCATGCCAAATCGGCGGCGGAAGTTATAGCTGGACTTGCCCTGCTTGCGCGGCTGATGGGTCACCTCGACATAGCCCCGTTTGAAGCCCAGCCAGAACTGCAAGCCATCCAGGAAAGGCGTCTTTTCCCGGAATTGCACGTAGGCATCGGTAAACCGCCGATTCATAACACGGAGGGTGGCGATATTGAGCGGGTATTTGTAACCAGTGAGCTTGTTCAACACCCAGTGAAACACCATCGAAGTCAGGCGCACCATCCACGGGCTATGCCTCTTCTTTCGCAGGCCAAAAATGACGTCGCAGTCTCTCTGGTTGAATTCCTCCAGAATGACCGGGATCTGGTCCGGCGGATCCTCCATATCTACGTTGAGAGAACCGATGAACTCGCCCCGGGCATGGGTAAACCCGGCAGCCAATGCGACATGCTGGCCGAAGTTCCGGCTCAGGTCGATAGCCCGCGCGAAGCGGTGGGTTTTGCAGACTGTTCTCAAGTGTTCAATGGAATCGTTTGGACTGCCATCATTGACGAAAATCACTTCGGCAACGTTGTGCACGTCCCGTCGCCCGGTGTACTTCCGGAAGACCTTTTCGAATTCCAAACAGAAATCGTTGGCCAATGCTCCGTCACGATAGATGGGAACGACGAACGAGTATTTGACCATCGCAGCGAGAGCGCGCCTAAACCACGTCGGCGAAATTCTTCTCCATGCGCCGAAAGTAAAATGCGCCAGTAATGAGGATGATGACCGCGGCCACGGCCGACGTAGCGACCATCGGTCCCGGCGGCTTGAGGTTTTGTTGGGCGCGCTTTTTCAGGTCTTCTGCGGCTGCGACCAGTTCTTGCGCGGCGCGAACCTGCAGGCCCGCTTCAAGATGTTGCACCGCAGCCTTCAGCCGCTGCGACACTTTCCCAAAGCTTGCGGTCTTTGGAATCATTTGGCTGGCTGCTTGTGCCAGCCGCTGCATTTCTTGTCCTGAAAGATTCCGGGCGACGATTTGGTCTGCCAGCGGCTGGAGCTGGACTTGAACCGTCTCCGCGCGCTTGGTTTCTTCCTGGCTCGCGCCGCTCAATAGCGCCCAGCGAAATCCCTCCACTACGCCCACCATCGGGTTCAATCCATAGGCAGTCTGCCACCCGGGGTATTTGTCCAGCAGACTGCTCGAATAGGCGATGGGCGTGGCGAACATCCAGATTTGAACCAGGAACGGAACGATGTAGCGGATGTCGCGATAGTGCACATTCAGCGCGGTGAGCCATAATCCGACCCCAAGCGAGGTCACCATGGCCAGCACTAAAAAGAGCGGCAGCCAAACAATGTGGACGGTGGGCAAAACGCCATAGAAAAACATCATTCCGACCAACACTAGGAAAGCGAGGCAGAAGTCCACCACACCGGACAGAATCGTTGCAATCGGAATGGCCAATCGCGGAAAGTAAACCTTTTTGATCAGGTTCGCGCTCCCGACCAGGCTGTTTGACGACTGGGTCAGTCCGTTGGCGAAGAATGTCCAGGGAACCAAAGCCGCGAAGCTGAAGATGGGATACGGAAGCCCATCGGAAGGCACACCCGCCAGCCGGCCAAAGAAGAGGCTAAAAACGACCATCGTCAAAAATGGCTGAATGATCGCCCAGGAGGCGCCCAGCGCAGTTTGCTTGTATCGGACCTTGATGTCGCGCCAGGTCAGAAAGTAAAGCAGTTCGCGGTAGGCCCACAGTTCGCCCAGCCTCAGGGACACCCAGCCTTTGGATGGTTCAATCCGAAGCACCGGCAGATCGGCCGCTGCGGCCCCGCCGGATGTAGCAGAGGAGGGAGTGCTCATATCATGAACGGAGAACCCGGACTGCCGCGTTAGGCACTATTGCGCACATACCAGTAAAGGGAGGACTGCAACCCCTCGGCCAACCGGTGCGTCGGTTCGTAGTCCAGGAGTCTTCGCGCCCAATTGACATCTCCCTGCGAGTGACGGATGTCGCCAGGGCGAAAATCGCGATAGACCGGCTCGCAGTCCTTTATTTGAGGAAACTTGCGTCCCAGTAAATCGCGAAGCAGATAAAAAAGCTCGTTCAACGTGGTCCGTTCATTCAATCCGACATTGTAAATCTGATTGGCTGCTTGTGGATTGGTCGTGGTGGCGGCGAGCAAGTTCACCTGCGCCACATTCTCCACGAAACAAAAATCCCGGCTGGTTTCTCCGTCTCCATTGATGCAAACGCTTTCGCCTTTCAGAAAGGCCGCGATCCACTTCGGGATAACCGCCGCATAAGCCCCCGCGGGATCCTGGCGCGGCCCAAAAACATTGAAGTAACGCAGGCCGACGCTGTCTAACCCGTAACATTGGTGGAATACGGCGGCATGCAACTCGTTCTCGCGTTTGCTGGCCGCGTAGGGAGAAAGGGGCTTTCCGACGACTTCCTCGGCATTGGAAGCTGCTGTCTGGTCGCCATAGACCGCGCTGCTTGAAGCAAAGACGAACCGCTTTACCCCATTGTCTCGCGCCGCAAGCAAGACATTCAATGTGCCGCGCACATTAATCTCGTAAGTCAGCAGTGGTTCTTCAATGGAACGCGGCACAGACCCAAGTGCCGCATGATGCAGCACGTAATCCACGCCGTAACAAGCCCGCTGGCAGACGGCCATATCGCGAATGTCCCCTTCAATAAACCGGAAGCGGGCCCATTGTTCGGGTTTCACCAGCCGCTCGACTTCATTGAGGTTCCTCAGGTGGCCGGTGGAAAGGTCGTCGAGCCCCACGACGTGCTGATTCAATTCTAAAAGCGATTCCAGAAGGTTGGACCCAATAAACCCCGCCACCCCGGTAATGAGCCAGGTTCGCGGCGCACTGCGGAGCGCCTCTTGAAGATTTCGGAACGCACTCATGAAGATGATGACGGTGCCGCCTACTTGGCGCTTGAAGGACGGGACTTTAGCCCAAGGTTACTCTCAGGACGGCGCTTCCCCTGAGGCTGCGAGGGGGCTTTATCGCGAGCGGAATCGGCTGTTGGTTCTTTCGGAATCGGAGCTCGATTGAACCTTCGTTCGCGCGACACGAAAACGAGGCGCCTCTGACACAACAGTCCGGACAGAATCGGAAGAAAGATCATCGCTGTATTCACGAGCACCGCGCGAGATAGTCCACTCAGGAAGTAATTCGAGATCGGCAAAGCGACTCCCATGGTAGGCAGCAGAAAACGGGGATCACGCGTTCCACACACGAAAATCCAGCCAAACAAAACCGCAAAAGCGCCTTCCCGATAACCTGGAAATACGAGCGTGATGCCGGTTAAATAAAAGAGCGGCGCCAGAAAGGTTTGACCGGGAGTGAAACGGACGGTCTGGATAACCACGCCGAGCACAAGGATGCCGGCCTTAATCAACCCGGCCAGCGCAGCATCTTTCCCGCTCCCGTCCAAACCGATGGACAGTTCGAGCAGTGCGTAAGTGCCCACCGCGCTGCGAATCAAGTCCGCCCAATTTTGCCAGGCTTGAAAAAGTCCTGGAAGCGTTGTGCTCGTGCTGCGTACCCGGTTCGCATACGCCTTGTCCTTCCGAGCCAGAAAGGGCATCGGGAGCCAAAGCAGCCCCACCGCAGCCAAAAAATAGTTCAGATTGAAAGTCATCCTGGGAAAATCCCCCCCGGATTCATTACGCTTTCCAAATTCGCCCTGCCGGAGCCTTGACGACGGCCAGCGCATTACGCGTATCTACAATGCACTCGCACCACGCCGCCAGCTCCTGATAGTTGACAGCCTGATGCGCTGTGGCGACGACGGCGACATCATAATTGGCTACCGTCTTTCGGTCCCATTCGATTGAACGCGCGCCAGCCCAATGTGGATGTTCCCGAGTCGATTTGATAACCGGCACATGCGGATCGTAATAGGCCACCTCCGCGCCGCGGCCCTTAAACGCATCCAGCAGAATGAACGTGGGAGACTCGCGTATATCATCCACATCCGCCTTATAGGCCAAGCCGACCAACAGCACTCGACTGCCGTTCAGCGGTTTTCGCAGCGAATTCAATGCTTCGGCGGTCCGGGAGACGACGTAATTGGGCATGGCGGTGTTGATTTCGCCGGCTAGTTCAATAAATCGCGTGTGTTGGCCGTATTCCCGCGCCTTCCATGTCAGGTAAAACGGATCAATCGGAATGCAATGCCCCCCTAAGCCTGGTCCTGGATAAAAAGCCATAAAACCAAACGGTTTGGTCTTGGCGGCATGGATTACCTCCCAGATATCAATGCCCATGGCGGCGTAAACGACCTTGAGTTCGTTGACCAGCGCGATGTTGACGCTGCGAAAGATGTTTTCCAACAGCTTTGTGGCCTCGGCCGCCCGGCAGGAAGAAACCGGCACTACACTTTTGATGGCGCGCGCGTAAAGACTGACTGCCCTTTCCAGGCACTGTGGTGTGTAACCGCCAATCACCTTCGGTATTTCCGCAACCTTGCTTGCCGGGTTGCCCGGATCCTCGCGCTCAGGGGAAAACGCCAGACCAAAATCTTTGCCTGCTTTCATTCCGGAACCTCGTTCCAACACTTCGCGCAGATCCTCGTCCGTCGTTCCGGGATAAGTTGTGGATTCCAATACCACCAGCATTCCTTGTCGCAGGTGAGGCGCAATGGCCCCCCCGGTTTGGAGAACATAGGAAATGTCCGGTTCACGGTTCCGGGTCAGCGGAGTCGGCACGCAAATAATCACCGCCTGGGTTTGGCCCAGCTCGGAAAAATCCGTCGATGCCCTGAAAACACCTGCCCTTACCAAACCGGAGATTGCATCGCTCTCGACGTGTTTGATGTAGCTCTGGCCAGCGTTGCAGGCATTCACTTTCGCCGGATCGATATCAAGGCCCAGGACTGAAACTCCGGATCGGCCAAACTGCAGCGAGAGAGGCAGCCCCACATATCCCAGGCCGACAATGGTGATTGCGGAGTTATTACGCTCCATAGGTTTGAACCAACAGGTAAGATTTTGCCGGGTCGCTACCGAGCAGGCTGCCGCCCTTGGTCGCTGGCAGGGAGCCCTGCAAGACCATCTTCGATTCCGCGCTCAAATAGCTGAGCTTCAATATATTGACTACAAGACCGCTTTGTCAGTCGCTCTTCGGAAACTTGTCAACCCGGTCTTCAAAACAAGGCGCAAAAAGTAGTGACTGACAGGCTCTTAAGCCAAGGCACAGGATCTTCAGCATAAGTAGCCCCGTCTTATTTTCAATCTACAAATAGGCATTGAAAAGCTGCCGAAACTGCCTGCTCTCTGCCAGACTGACCAACCCTTCCAATGTCCGCCGCGACATTTGAAAGCCCTTTCTGGCAGCCTTCCACAACTTTGCCTTAGCGAGCACGATGCAAGCCGTTTAGCTCTCGTTGGATCAGGGAAGACACCAACACCGCTATTCATAACGAAGCAGCAAGAACTTAATTACGCGGTCGGTCGGAATGCGAGACGGCCTTTCGACTGGCCGTCATCGAGCAGACGATCTGCAGGCCAAGGAAACTCAGATAAAGGATCAAGGGAGCCAAAGGCGCGCGGTACCTCGGCAGTCCTGGGCCGAATAACCCGCATATGAGCACCGTGTAGAATACTGCCGCCAAAGCCAGCAGATAGCCCAGCGTCCGGATCTTGATTTTGGTCAATTCGGGACCGCCTCCTGGAGGATGGCCAGCAACAAATCGCCTTCCATAAATCAGCACGCTTGCTCCGAGAACCAGGACCACCTGAGTGGCAAAAACCGCCGTGATGAACAAGTCCAGGAAAGCCCAGGCCGCCTGGAAGAGACGCGCTCCGCCGCTGGCCAGTCCTTGACCTGAAGACGGGGCCCAAAGGCGGGCCGTCGTCACAAACACATCATGGGAATAAGCCAGGGGCGCTTCGCGAATCAAAAGCAGGTTGATCTTCACCAGATATTTGGAGAGCGCCACGCCTTCCAAACCGGTCGCGCGGCTCAGCGGATCTCGGGCGCGCCAGATGTATGAAGCCGCCGTGTGGGTGCTGCCTGGCGCCGTCAAATCCGCATTGCGCGCTGCAATCAGCGCCTCGCGCGCCACGGCATGCTCATCTGGCAGGCGCTCAACAAACGCAGCCGTCTTGGTCGTAAGGGTAAATCCGGTAAACGGCGTCAACCCCACGTAATCAAAATAAACCAGATTGTAAAACACCGTCCCTCCTACAATCAGCCCGAAGCCACCCAGTACAACAAGACTGCTTCGCAGCGCTGCGCGAAATCGCAACCGTACCCATGGAGCTAATCGAACCGCCGCCAGCAGAACAATAGCGACCACAGGCGGGAAAGCCTGGTAAATGGGATGGGTCACCCCGCACACGCCCAAAGCCAACGCACCTGTGCAAAGCCAGATTAGCTTCCGATGGCAGACGCCCAGCGCCACACCGCCAACGCCAAGCGCAAGCAGGAACTCAGTCATATTCTCCGTGAGAACATACGCAGCCGATTCGACGAAAGGCGGCAACAGCAGAATAAAGCCGAAGAGCAGGACCCATCGCGGCTGCAACCCGGACATGTGCAGCAGCGCTGCCAGCAGCCAGATGACGGCGCAGTGCATTGCCAAGCCCACAAAGAAAAGCGCTCGGCCAGGCTCATGAGCGGAGCCGGTCAAGGCCAGCAGAAGACCGTAACCCGGTGTGCGGAGATGCAACTCATCGAGTCGGAAATCCAGAAGGTCCCGGGCCACCTTGAGATATCCTTCCGAATCGCGCGCCTTAACCGGCGCTTCAGACCAAGCGGCCGCGTAAAGGATGACTGCCGCTGTTAGGAAGGCCAGGAGGATCAAGCCTGTTTTAAAAGGCAATCCGGCCAATTGCCGGGAGGCCGACAATGAAAGACCGCCGTCATTCAAACACTGTCCGGTTGAAGAAGCACTCGGCATACAGGGGTGTTACCAGAGCAGGATCATTACCTGCCGGGATGGGTTCGGTGAAGAGATCATTGCCAAGTCCGCTGCCCGAAAACAGCCGAGGATGGAATCCGGCAGTTCCCGGGGCGGATCAGCCCTTTGCAGCCGTGTTCTCCACGTATTCCGGGTAGTAGGAGTAGTCGTAGTAATGTTGGCCGCGGGTTTGGCCCATCCGATTGAAAACGATACCGGCCAGGGGCGCGCCGGCTTTTTGCAGCATTTGCACAGCGCGCTCAGCCGCCTTGCGCGGGGTCTTGTCCGCGCATACCACCAGGCAAACGGTCTGAACCTTGTTTACCAGCAACAGGGTATCACTCACAGGCTGAATGGGAGCAGAATCGACCACGATCCGGTCGAATTGTAAAAGCGCTTCCTGGAGCAATGTTTGAAAAGCATCCTGGGCCAGCAATTCCGAGGGTTTGGGAGAGCGGGTTCCCGCGACCACATAAGAGAGATGGGGGGTATCGGTAGCTTGAATGATTGCGTTGAGATTTGCCTGACCTGCCAGATAGTCGGCCAACCCGGGCGCCGAACTGCTTTCAAACGGAAGCGCCTGGGCTACGGCCGGACACCGCAAGTCCGCCTCGACCAAAAGGGTGCGATGTCCCTGCTGCGCCAGGCTGTAAGCATAGTTCAAGGCGCAGAATGTTTTCCCTTCTTCCGGCACTGCGCTGGTAAATAGAAAAGTGCGCCGCGAACCTTCAGACCCCAGCATGGCCAGACTCGTCCGCAACGTCCGGAAGCCTTCGGCTCCAAAACCCTCGATATCTTCCACCATCACTACCTGCGTTTCACCGGTTGCGACCGAGCGAATGCGCGGAATGGCGGTGAGCATTGGCAACTCCAGCACCTTTTCCGCCTCGTCCGGGGTCTTGATCGTCGTGTCGAGCATTTCCAGCGCGAGCGCCAGGAATACTCCCAGCATCAGCCCGAC